>CAIWCG010000273.1 GCA_903911135.1 uncultured Bacteroidota bacterium | reverse complement strand
CCTTAACTATCTTCCCTCGTTTTCCATTCCATTCATAAAAATAAATGCCACTGCTTAGAGTAGAAATATCTATCGTCTCAATGGCATTATTCAATGCTTGAGAATAAACCTTATTACCCAAAACATCAGTAATCATAAATGGCTGATTTGAGGAATTATTGCTTCGATGAATGGTGACTGAATTGCTTGCTGGATTTGGGAAAATGGTAAAAGGTGAGGCTTCATTCTCCTTGATTCCAGTGGTGATGTTTGGATTTCTGACCGTAACCCAAGCCATGCCTGATGATGTTCTGGCAACAGGATAATTATTATGACAATAGGAATTGGTGCAACCGGTAGAATCGGTTATGGTGAGGCAAATGTTATACACTCCTGTGCTGGCATAGGTATGGGTAGGATAGGGAATGAGGTCATGCGGACTGGCATCGCCCCAATCCCAATCATAGGTAAGCGGTCCTGTTCCGGATGCATTGCTGGTGATGTAATAATGATGCACGATGGTATCAGGGAAAATATAGAATTGTGCACAGCAATTCAAGACGGCAAGGGTATAGGAAGCACTCCCAGTACAGCCGTTTGCATCGGTAACTGTGACGGTATAAGTGTTTGCTATGTGGGCTTGGATATAATGAGAAGTTGAAGAATTGCTCCATAAATAAGATATATATGAACCGGTAACCGTCAAGGTATCGTAGCTACTCGAACATAAATTTGCATAAGGATAACTTGTAATCATAGGCACCGGGCTTGGCACTGCATTAAGCATGGCACTGTTTTCCCCAGTGCAGCCCAATCCATCGGTTACGGTTACAGAATAAGTTCCGGTGGTAGTCACCATAATGGTAGCGGTGGTTTCGCCGGTACTCCATACATAGGAGGCATAACTTCCGGCATTTAGGATAACCGAATTTCCCACACAGAAAGTGGTGGGCCCATTGGCAGAAATGGTGGGAGTAAAGGGCGTACATGCCATCGAAAGTTCATTGAACCCAAATAAACTTAGCAACAAGAAGATGGTAATTTTAGTTTTCATTTTGTTTAATTTTTAGAGATTGTGGATAGTATTTAACGGAGTAAAATTATAAATTAAATACGAGATATCCAAAAATCGTTGCCTCCGATAATCATTGAAAAGACCGATTTCCATCCGACGTTCGACGGATTATAAGCTAAAATACCCATCCGTCGATCGACGGAAGCCTAAATATATTTGTATTATCCCTTCCGCCGTTCGACGGATGGCATCCTACAAAAGTATTACCCCTTCCGCCATTCGACGGATGCCATAATACGAAAGTTTTACCCCTTCCGCCATTCGACGGATGGCTATATATATATGTACTAAGGCTTCCGTCGTCCGGCGGATGGCATAATACAAATGTTTTACCCCTTCCGCCAAGCGACGATAGGCATAATACAAAAATTGACCTTTATGTCAAGTTTAATGCTCTAGGGTGGATTTAATGTTCATCATAATAAAGTTTTTTGAGGTTGATTTCAACAACTCATTTAAAAATAAATTAATTTTCAATTCACTGCATATCATGAATTTTTGTATATTCGCCTTTGTAGAATCAGTCGATTCTTAAAATTAATACCTATAAATAATGACCCCAGTAGCTCATGACAACCCAGTAGATTTTGCCTATGATTTTTATCAAAACGAGGAATTCATAAACCTCAGATTATTGAACCATTCCCGAGACCATGAGGCAAAAGTTACCGCCAATATCAGTGGCTTGCTCACCTCTTTGATAGCCCCCACTCATGCGGCTGTCAACGCTTTCAGCCTCTCGATAGGTGCCGGAGAATCGGAGCTGGGCATCCAGCGTGGAAAGACTTCCCTGAAGGATATCATGCTCATGGATTTCGTCATCGAGTGTCGTTTTCACTTTCCTGTTTTCAAGAATATCTTTAGGCTTCATCCAGAGATAATGCTCGAATTCATGCCTCATGGAATGGATGAATTCAATCACCTCACCACCGAACAGGCCGAGGTGGTTATCCATCGTGTAGCCACTGCCTGCCATGCTCACGAAGCCGACATTACCGTGCCGGTAGCTACCATCTTTTATAATTTCGATACCAATTATCCCATTGCCAGAAGTACCCAAACTACTGCCATGGGGGCTTATGTGGCCGATGTGCTGTTGATTAGGGCGGCAAGGAAATTATTGATAAAAATTTTGGTGGGCAATACCGGTTTCATCATCAATGCTTTCAGCAATGACAGAGGCGCTGCCCTGGCTCTGTTCGATTACAGCAAATTGTACATTCACCATAGCAGTCCGCATCAATATGTAAACATTGAAGCCATACATGATGCCGATACCAATGTTCCTGAAGCGAATGTAATCACCGGCAAAAGAGTTTCAGGAAATAATTCTGGCGACGGACCGGTAATCATGTCCATAGGCCTCACAGCAGGCGCTGCACCAGGGGTAAAAAGAAAGGTCATTCAAGCACATAAATCAGCTTCGGCCTTGGCCGATGACATTCGTAATGATGGCGGACAATATCTGAATTTCCACAATGCCAATCTGTTCGATATTCATATTGCTACAGATATTTATGATGTGTAGATTCAGTCATCATTAATATTATAAGGCCCTCGGATGAATGTCATTCGAGGGCTTTTTATTTATGACAAAATGGATGTTTCATGCATGTCCATTTTCCAACATTTGTAACAAAACTAAACAGGCGTTGGTACAATTAGCCTGAATGAATGAATATTTAATAACAAAACCCATCAACCATCATGCAATTACCCACCATCATTGCGGACCTATTGGCCATTATGCTGATAGTTACCAGCGCCTACCTGTTTCTGGATGAATTCAGATCAGTGAAAACCCGTGCCGACGAAGGCATGAAGTTCATCAAGAAACTAATCGAAAAGCTATCGCATTAAACGTTACCTAAACCGATTTTTCTGCGGTCAGTTCATGCTATCTGCCAGCAGGTAAATCTTGTGTGCCGATGAGTTTAGTATTTTTGTGCTGCCATTTGGATGAAATCCATTGGCCAATAAAACGCAGATGAATACGGAACACAAGACGGCGCAACAAATTCTTACCAAATACTGGTCGTATGGTCATTTCCGCCCCATGCAGGAAGAGATCATCAACGCCGTATTGGAAGGAAAAGATGCATTGGCATTATTGCCCACCGGTGGAGGAAAATCGATATGCTATCAGGTTCCGGCCATGATGAAGGATGGCATTTGCATCGTCATTTCTCCATTGATAGCGCTGATGAAAGACCAGGTGGAAGCCCTAAAATCAAAGGGCATTCCGGCTGTAGCCATCTATTCGGGAATGTATAAAAGGGAAATAGACATCGCCTTGGACAATTGTGTTTATGGCAACATCAAGTTTCTTTATCTTTCGCCCGAACGATTGGCCTCCGACTTGGTTCAGATGCGCATTGCGAAGATGAATGTAAACCTTTTGGCAGTGGATGAGGCGCATTGCATTTCGCAGTGGGGATACGATTTCAGACCACCTTATTTAAAGATACAGGAAATAAGAGAACATATCCCGAAAGCACCTGTTTTGGCCTTAACAGCCACTGCCACAGTAAAGGTAAAGGAGGATATTCAGGAGAAACTATTGTTTAAAAAGAAACTCGTATTCCAACAGAGTTATGCCCGAGAAAATTTGGCTTATATCGGCATCATGGAAGAGAATAAATTGCAACGGATAAATTCCATATTGACGAAAGTTCCCGGCAGTGGATTGATTTATGTAAGGAGCAGAAAGAAGGCAAAGGAAGTTTCCGATTTTCTTATCCACAATAAGATTTCTGCTGATTATTATCATGCCGGATTGGACACTAAATCAAGGAATCTGAAACAAGACAATTGGATGAAAGGTATCACCCGAATAATGGTGGCCACGAATGCTTTTGGAATGGGAATAGACAAATCGAATGTGAGAACAGTGATTCATTATGACATACCTGACAGCATTGAAGCCTATTACCAAGAGGCCGGAAGAGCAGGCAGGGATGGAGAAAAAGCGTATTCCGTTTTTATCCACCATCCCTCCGACAGGATTGCTTTGGAAGAAAAGGCCGCATTGACTTTTCCTGATTTAAATGAAATAAGGAAGGTCTATCAGGCATTGGCAAATTATCTTCAGTTAGCTTCAGGTACTGGAGCGGGAATCTGTTATGATTTTGATTTGGGAGCTTTCTGCGAGAACTACAATTTCAATCCTGTAACGGTTCACAGTTGCCTTCATATCCTTGAATTGGAGGGCCTCATTGCCTTGTCTGATGCAGTTTATACTCCTTCAAAATTAAAGATTATAGCTGACCACCGCGACCTATATGACTTCCAAGTGAAGAATGTCAAGTTTGATAACTTTTTGAAATTAATTCTGCGAAGTTATGACTCCCCTTTTGATAATTACGTAAAGATCAAGGAGGAAGAAATTGCCAGGAGAATGGAAGTAAGTCTTGAATATGTAAACAATATTTTGAACCAACTTCAAGGATTGGAAATCATAAAATACTTACCAAGAAAGGATAGTCCACAAGTTACTTTCTTGGAAGCAAGGATGAACACGAAAGAACTTTCCATAAGCAAGGAAAACCTTCATGAAAGGAAGAAGATATATTATGAAAAGATGAATGCTATGCTTGGATTTGTTGAAAATACATCGCAATGCAGAAGTAGGCTTTTGTTAGCTTACTTTGGGGAATATACCGATTACAGATGCGGCATTTGCGATTTTTGTCTGAAAAGAAACAGCTTGGAATTGAGTGAATTGGAGTTCGAAAAAACTGAAAAGAAAATCATTGCGATTCTAAAAAACGGACCATTGCCCATAGATGAATTGGTCATGTCATTGAATACCATTGATGAAGATTCTGCATTAAAAGTCATCGACTGGCTATTGGATAATGAAGTAATAAAGCATGACATTGCATATGTAATAACATTGGTTGAGGATTAATTATGTTTAAATTGATAACTTTGCCATCTTACCAAACAATAAAATTATGAAAGTATTAATAGTAGAAGACGAAAAGGGATTCGCAAAGGAAATAGGCAGCTTCTTGGAAAAGGAAGGCTATCAATGCGAATTTGCCTATACTGGTGGTGAAGCCAGTGAAAAGATTTTTGTAAACACCTATGATTTTATTCTTCTTGATTTGGGATTGCCTGACTATGATGGGTTTGACCTTCTTGAGGAAGCCAAGGAGGCTGGACAAAGCGGTTCGTTTATAGTATTAACGGCACGTGGGGCCACAGGAGATAAAATAAAAGGATTGAATATGGGAGCTGACGATTATTTGCCAAAACCGTTTTCATTGTTGGAATTGGCCTCTCGAATGAATGCCATTACGAGAAGAAAACATGGACTTGTGAAGAACACAATCAAAATTCATGACTTTGAATTGGACATACAGAACAGAACCGTTCATGTGGGGAAAACAATGGTACCGGTAACAAAAAAGGAATTCGATTTGCTGCATTATCTTGCGCTCCATAAAAACAAGGTTCTTAACAGATTGCAACTTACAGAACATATTTGGGGCGAGATACTTGAAGATGATTATGAATCAAATTACATAGATGTTCACATTAAAAATCTCAGGAAAAAACTTAGCGAATACGCTAACTGCGATTTTATTGAAACAGTTAGGGGTATTGGGTATAGAATATCAATGCCCGAATAAAATAAAGCATCAATCATTGCTCCATAATTTATAAATGAAGCTACAGCTTAAGTTTGCTATTTTCAACACTTTCTCTAAGATGTTGATCATTGCAGCGCTCTTTATTTTCTTGCCAACGATCATCAACAAGGTGGTTTATTTGCACATGGATAATCGTCTTATCGGTAAGATGGAAAAGGCATTGAAAATCATAAAAAAGGGTGGCATAAAAGAAATCAAGGATGACGAAGATTGTTATTTCGGCAATTACAATCTACTGAAAGAAGAATATATTCTTGTGGAGCCCACCGACAAACAAATGGGCAATTATTCCATCGATAACGGCTATCGCAATCTTGAAGGAGAGGTTTTGCCTTACCGCATCATAAGCAGGACAGTTGTTTATGACAATCAGATTTACATACTCGAAATAGGAGATGGACTTACGGCAATACAGATATTATTAAGAACATTAAGAGACTATACCTTCAAATTGATGGCCATCTTTTTGATATTTACGCTATTGGTGGATTTGTTTTTTTCCGGCTTTCTATTGGCCCCGTTAAACAGAATCATCAATAAGAAATTAAAACAAACAAAACATCCCTCCACATTTGATTTCAGCGTAAGTAAAACTACCACCAAGGACTTCAGGTATCTGGAAGAAAACATCAATGAAATGATGCATACCATCCAGAATGCATTTAATATTGAAAAGGAATTCATCACTAATGTTTCTCATGAACTGTTGACCCCAATCACCATCCTTCAAAGCAAGTTCGAGAATCTTCTTTCGGATCCAAACACCTCTGAAGAAGTATCGGAGAAACTTCTTGAATCGCAAAAGACATTAAGTAGGCTAAACAAAATAATCAAGACCTTATTGCTCATTTCAAAGATTGAAAACGAGCAATATCTTAAGGAAGATACCATCCCATTGAAAGGTTTGATGCAAGAGGTGATAGAAGAAATAGAGGAAAGGCTTACTGAAAAAAACATTTCATTGGAGATGATATGGAAGGAGGAACATTTGGTAACGAACGGCAATCGTTCGCTGCTGTTCACTTTATTTTTTAACCTGATAAATAATGCAATCAAATATAATAGGCCGAATGGCAAAATCATTATCAACGCTTATGCTGAAAAAGACCGGTTTTCTGTGGAGATTTCTGACACGGGAATAGGTATCGAGAAATCTAACATCGAACATATATTTGAAAGGTTCAGAAGGTTTGACAAGAAGGGCGAAGAAGGCTACGGACTAGGTCTTCCAATAGTAAAGACCATCTCCTTGTTTCATGATATCGACATAAAAGTTACCTCCGAAAAAGATAAGGGAAGTACCTTTAAACTGATATTCAAAGCTTAAATATATCTATTCGAATCAGTCTAGAATTATTTGGGATTATTCAACAATAAGTTTCCTGTTGATGGTTTCCTTATCTGATTTTATCTGAAGAAAATAAATCCCTTTTGCCAATGATTGCAGACTTATTTCTTCATTGAAATTACCTTTATATCGTGCATGACTTTCTGCATGGACGGTTTGCCCCATGCCATTGATGATGGTGATGTTCAAGTCAGAATTATCCTTCTTTAAAAAGCTTACTTTAACATTAGTTCTTGCTGGGTTAGGATAAACAATGACTGAATTTGAAATGGAATTTAAATCTTCTGTAGTCGTTGTAATGGAATTATAACTCACTTTGATATTATCCACTGCAATGGAGGGATCGGTGCCTACTCCATCATTATTATTTATCCATCTGAAACCAATCTTTACATTGGGATTATTGTTTGCAGAAGCAGGCAAGGAAGCCGTATAAAAGGTCCACAATACTTGGGGAGAACAAGATGAATTAAGGCTAGGCAATAGGGGAGTGTTTGCCACAGCCCAAGCACTTCCATTGTAGTAACTCCAAGTTAGCCCATCATAATAAGCCAAGGAGGCAAAATCATTACTTGCATCGCCTTCCATCATGTAATTGAAGGTGATTTTTATGCCAATTTTTGAAGAACAATTTATTGTTGGCGATTCTGCTCTCCAATCAGACGTGGTTTGAAACAGGCCTCCAGCATCATATGAGGCGCCAGCATCGAGTGCAATGACATCATCGGCACCGATATGCAATGAAGAAGCAGTGGTTCCGCAATCCGTTCCGCATTGGCCGGCAGCATTGCCACATTCGGCACCACTTACGAACCATTTGTTCGAATTGCTTCCAATAGTTCCCGTTTGCGTTACTGCCCATGCGCCATTTGCCCCAACATAGGTGTTGGCTAAGCAACCGGTTGCACAGGAATTGGCAAAGGACTCTGCCCAGAAGACAGTTTGGCTGAAGGAATTCAGGGAAATAAACAGATTTAAAACAAGCATTATGCATGATGCTTGTTGAACGATTTTTGAGTGGGAAATTTTTTGTTTCATAAGGGTATTTTTTATTATTTTTCAGGAGACAATATTACAAATTAGATTGGAAAAAAATAAATTTTGTTTAGCTCAAACAGGAAATCGTCACCAATTGCGTGCCTAATTCTGGTTTCTGAAGCATGAAAATAAATTTCATTTCTAACATTTATGATGGTTTGAAGTTTATGAAATGATGTATTAGGTTGATTTGTAAACAGTTATGACTTTTAACCCAATCTTGCACAAGATTTACGGAATCTTGCACAAGAAAACAGGAATCTTGTACAACAAACCAGAAATCTTGTACAACAAACCAGAAATCTTGTACAAGAATCGGGAAATCTTGTACAAGAATCGGGAAATCTTGTACAACAAACCAGAAATCTTGTACAACAAACCAGAAATCTTGTACAACAAACCAGAAATCTTGTACAAGATTCAGGAAATCTTGTGCAAGATTCGTCAAATCTTGTGCAAGTCTTGGCAAGAGTCTTAAAAGTTTCATTGAAAAGCTATGGAAGATGATGAAATTGATTCATATTCTTGGATAGAATTGCCAAGTGTTTATCAAAATAGCAAGAAGGTTCGATCATTTATCATTAATATTTATAGGAAACCATTCATTTTTTTATAACCTAACCATATATTAATCAAGGGGTTAAATATTAGTTAATTTGAATCATATATTATTAATAAGACTAAATTTGCCCCTTTAAAAAATCATCCGATGACTAAAAAAATCCTTTTGCAATTCTTGACGACTGGCAATAAAGTTGCTGAAGTTTTTTTGTTGGCCTTGATGATACTGATTTCCATAGGTTCAAAGTCTCAAAATTTCAATCGAGGAGGCCCCGCAATTGGTAAGGTATATGGCATCATTCAGGATTCGGCTGATAACAAGGCGATAGAATATGCTACCATTACGCTATTGAAGGCAAGCGATTCATCGATTGTGAGTGGCACGATAACAGATGGTCGAGGAAATTTCAGGATGGAAGAAATACCTTTTGGTGAATATCGGCTGGCCGTTTCATTTATCGGTTACAAAACCTTTATGACCCCGAGTTTTAAGGTTACTTTCCAAAATTTTGAAGTGGATAAGGGCAAGATAAAGATAAGTTCGTCGGCAAAAAAGCTGGATGAATTTGTGTTGACGGCAGAGAAGAACGATTTTCAGAACACCTTGGATAAACGTGTATATAATGTCGGAAAGAACCTTACGAATACCGGAGGAACTGCCACCGATCTGCTGCAGAACATTCCTTCTGTAACGGTTGATATCAGTGGAACGGTTAGTTTCAGAGGCAATGCAAACGTGCAGGTTCTGATAGATGGAAAACCATCGGGATTGACGGGTGGAGATAGGCAGGCACTGCTTGACCAACTGCCTGGAAGCACAATTGAACAGATAGAGATAGTGACGAATCCTTCGGCGAAATATGATGCTGAAGGAATGGCTGGGATCATCAACATCATCACTAAAAAAGACAAGCTGAAAGGCATCAATGGAAACGTTCAGGTGAGCGGTGCCACTCACGACAGCTACAGTGGTTCGATAGGACTGAACAACCGGACTCAAAAATATAATATCTATGGTAATTATTCCTATCGCCATGAAGTGCGGCTGATTACGGGACATGGAACGCAGACGAATACACTGGCGGATACCTCCTATATTTACAACACCAGCAATGTAAGCGACCATGCAGGCATTACCCATAGCGGAAAGATAGGTGTCGATTTCTTCTTGAGCAATTATACTACGCTTGGATTCTATGGTACTGCCAGCAAAAGGAACCAGGATGAGCCTGGAATAAACTTTTATGATTATACCACTTTGGATGGTTCGAATATCTTTGGTTATACCAAGAATGATTTCAACATTGACAACAATAAAACCTTTGAAGGAGGCTTCGACTACCGACGCAGTTTCCCAAATTCGAAGCAGGAATTGAGCGCCACTGGCAATATCTCATCAAACATTAGAAATGAAAACACGAACTACCAAAGCAGTGTCTATGAATCCATGCTGGGGGCGAATCCATATCAACATAATTATACCACCGCTGATTTTATTTCATCAGTGGTTCAAGCCGATTACAGTCATCCTTTCAATCCGAAATCGAAACTGGAAACAGGCGTGAAAGGTTCCTATAGGCTGAACGACAATGATCAAAAAACAAATTCATATGACTCATTAGATATGGCATATGTTAATGACACCAATTTCACAAACCATTATGTTTTCAATGAACAGATTTATGCTGCTTATTTTCTCTATTCAGGAACCTTAAAATTCTTCGATTATCATGTGGGACTAAGGGGCGAACAGACCTTTACCACCATCAATCAGAAGACAAGCAATTCAGTTTATCATAACAACTACCTGTCTTTCTTTCCGAATGCGGCCATCAAGTATTCATTGGGTTATCAGGAAGATATTCAGTTCAGCTACAGCCGACGAATCAATCGCCCGAACATCCGCTCGTTGAATCCTTTCAAGGACATTTCAGATTCGATGAACATAAGGACGGGAAATCCGTTTCTTCGTCCAGAATACATCAACTCCTTTGAATTGGGTTACACAAAAAGTACCAATAAGACCTCCATTTCGGCAACAGTTTATTACAAACATTCCGACGATTTGATTTCCTATTATAGAATTTTCAATACGGTTACAGGGAAATCCTTGAATACCTTTGAGAACTACAGTTCATCCGAAAATATCGGTGCCGAAGGTTCTGTTCGTTATGATTTGGGTAAGGCTGGCA
Organism: uncultured Bacteroidota bacterium; assembly: GCA_903911135.1. Lineage (GTDB taxonomy): Bacteria > Bacteroidota > Bacteroidia > AKYH767-A > JABDAW01 > JABDAW01. Next base: position 7,545 of record CAIWCG010000273.1, on the reverse strand, counting down.
ATCTTTTGTGGAGTTTCAACGCTTACAATAACAAGGTAAATGCAAATAACCTGCAAACCGACCTTCAAAGCAGTTCCATCAACTGGAATACTAGGCTGGTTGCAAACCTGAAGTTCGCCAAATATACCGCCATGCAGATCACGGCTAACTATTCTGCGCCAAATACTTCCCCACAAAGTACCGTAAAAGGATTCAGTTCGGTGGATGCGGGGGTGAAACAGGATTTTTGGAAAGGAAAAGCCTCTCTGAACGTTGCCTGTGGTGACGTTTTCAACATCAGGGAATTCGATATCACCAGCAAGACCATAGTTGACGGCAAAACTATCTACTTATATAACGGAGTACGTAAACGTGAATCCAGAATTCTTACAGTTTCGTTTTCATACCGCTTCGGAACAACCAATAACCAAACTAAAAAGAAACGTTCTGACCAACAAGGTGGCGAAAACATGGAAGAACCCATGGGTTATTGATAGGGTTAGACCTAAAATTCTTTAATGGTCTTACCATTGAACTTAGAAAAATGTTTTATAGAACTATTATTACATTTGCAGCCATAAAATAATATATAATCCCATGAAATTCTTCATAGATACAGCTAATCTGGAACAAATAAAAGAGGCACACGAACTCGGAGTGCTCGATGGTGTAACAACTAACCCTTCGCTGATGGCGAAAGAAGGCATTAAAGGACATGACAACATTATGAAACATTATGTTGACATCTGCAATATATCTGATGGAGATGTAAGTGCAGAAGTCATCTCTACCGACTTCGCTGGAATGGTTAAGGAAGGCGAATTCCTTGCCTCCCTTCATCCTCGAATTGTAGTAAAGATACCCATGATAAAAGACGGCATCAAAGCGATTCGTTACTTTTCTGATAAAGGCATCCGAACAAATTGCACCTTGGTATTCTCTCCCGGTCAAGCTCTTTTAGCCGCTAAAGCAGGTGCTTCTTATGTTTCTCCTTTCATCGGACGACTGGATGACATCTCTTTTGATGGCATCGAACTGATTGACCAAATAGTGGAGATATATGCAAACTACGCCTTTAATACTGAAGTTTTGGCCGCATCCATACGCCACACGGTTCATATCATCAAGTGCGCAGAAGCTGGTGCCGATGTGGTTACATGCCCATTGAATGTTATTCTAGATTTGCTTAAACATCCTTTAACAGATAGTGGTCTTGCCAAGTTCTTGGCAGATGCAAAGAAATAATTGCCATGGCTGTATTAATTAAGATTCACCCCGATAATCCGGATGCTAGAGGCATTAAGCAAGCCGTCGAATGTCTTAAAGATGGTGGAGTAATAATTTTTCCAACCGACACGGTATATGCCCTAGGCTGCGACATTCACCAGCACAAGGCTGCAGAGAAATTATGTAAAATCAAAGGAGTCCAGCTCGAGAAGTCCAACTTCTCCTTTATATGTTACGATTTGAGCAACATCTCCGACTATACCAAACAGTTCGATAGGGAAATTTACAAAATGATGAAAAGCTCCCTTCCTGGACCATTTACCTATATCCTCGAGGCTAATGGCAATGTGCCGAACTTCTTCAAATTCAAGAAAAAAACCATCGGAATCCGTGTTCCCGACAACAATATTGCCAGAGAATTGGTCCTTGCCCTCGGAAACCCAATAATGAGCACCTCCCTCCACGATGACGACGGCATTTTCGAGTATCCTACCCACCCCGAATTGATTTTCGAACAGTTTGGAAACAAGGTAGACATGGTAATAGATGGAGATTTGGGTGGCATCGAAGTCTCGACCATCATCGACTGCACTACTACCCCTCCTACTCTTGTCAGACAAGGGAAAGGCACCTTCTAAAACCATCCCGTTTTTCGTATAGAATAGGATTTGGAGTAGTTTTAATAAGGAGCCAATAAGTCGCTCTCGTAATGACGGTGCTATCTGCCAGCCATCAGTTATCACTGCCTTCCCCCCCCCAAAAAAAAATTCCAACACACAAGAGGATAACCTTGGGCATGTCAGGCCATGCTCCATGGCACATACTTCGAATAATGATTCAGAATGCATATTTAATTGGCAAATCCAAACAAGAATCTGATAAAGTACAAATCCCCCGTTATAAATGCGACTTTCTTCATGAAAGAAGCATCTTCCCTCATGACAAACGCAACTTCCCTCATACAAGAGGCATCTTCCACCATAACAATCGCAACTTCCCTCATGAAAGAAGCATCTTCCACCATGACGATCGCGACTTCCACCATGGAAGAAGCAACTTTCCTCAGGAAGATTGCTCTGTGGAAATTTTCAAGCGAGAAAAGTGCCTTTTTTATAAATAAATCCGCTTATAAATTATACCAACCCTAATTCAAGAATAATTAAACATAAAGCAATTACTAGATTATTTATAATGTATTCCTCAGCGATATTCTGTTTAAGAATCATTTTTTAGATAAAAATCAAGCGATCGATATTGTATTTCAGTTGTTAAATCCTACAATTAGGCAAAAATAAAAGGAGCCAATTATCTCAACTGGCTCCTTCATCACATCCAACAAAAATCAATGAATAAATATTGAGGCAAATTTATGCTGCTATACCTCTTTAGTGAATGACCTTCGTCATTAAAATTAATGATTAATGTCATGTATTTGGCGTTTGCCTAGAGAAATATGCTTTTCCTAACCTATTTCTTCCTCTTGGATGTGGATTTGACAGATTTAGGGGCTGCGGTTCCTACTATTTTGATTGCATCATCAATGTCTTTTTTCGAGGCATCCATTGTATTGGTCATGTCGGCGCTCCATTGTTGCAGTTTCGATTTCGAATTATTCAGGAAAGTCTTATAATTTTCCAAAGGAATCTTCACCTCCTTGTCAGATGTCTTCAAAGTATCTATTTTCGATGCCCAAGTATTGAATGCGGTGGTACTGTCGGCAAAGGATTTCTGATAACCGTTGAAATCATTCCACATGTTATTTATGGTTGTTTCATTGGTCACGCTATTGGTTTTGAAGGTTGCCATCTTATCCTGATTTGCCTTATTAATCTTCTTGGTAATCTTCTTGTTTGCGGCCAGTAAAAAATCTTTCTTCACTTTCAGGGTATCTCCAAAACTGGCCAAATCACTGGAGAACAGGCTCCAATCATTTTTAGTCTGGTTAAAATCCTCTTTCATTTTTTCGCTCATTTTCGATTTGCAAGAAGCAAATGCAATGGCGATGAGCAACACTGCGATTCCTAATTTTTCTTTTTTCATTTTATTTATTTTAATGCGTGGTAAAAATACCTAAAATGCAACCCGATGATTGGCAACACAAAGACAATTTTTCAACAAAAGAAAGTGAACAAGAAATTTATGCCTCCACTTCGAATTTCAAGCCATCATAAGCACAGAAAATACCTTCCGGCAACTCCTTGTTTATCTCTTCGTGCAAACCCAACTGATGGCTGATATGCGTGAGATATGCCACCTCCGGGCGGAACTCATGAATTGTGGCAATGGCCTCATCCATGGTGAAATGCGAGATATGCTTTTCCTTTCTTAAGGCATTGATGACGATTATTCTGGAGCCTTTTATCTTTTCCTTTTCTTCGTCGGAGATATAATTTGCATCGGTGATGTAGGTAAAATCACCGGTGCGGAAGCCAAGGACTGGAAGTTTATAGTGCAACACTTCTATAGGAATAAACTTCAAACCCGCCAATTCGAAAGGAAATTCGCTGTGAATGGTGTGCAAGGTAACTTCTGGGATACCGGGATAATTGAAGCCTGAAAACACATATGCAAATTCCTGTTTCAAATGATTTTGAACCCGGGTGGTGGCATAGAGCGGAATCTTTTGTTGCATGACATAGTTGAACGCCCTGATGTCGTCCAGACCAGCCACATGATCCTTATGTTCGTGAGTAAAGACCAAGGCATCCAAGCGATTCACGTTTGCACGAAGCATCTGATAACGGAAATCAGGACCTGAATCTATCACTACCACCTGGCCATCATACTCCAACAAAATTGAAGTCCGCAAACGCTTGTCTCGTGGGTCTGAAGACCTGCAAACAGCACACTGACAGGCAATGACAGGCACTCCCTGCGATGTTCCGCTGCCAAGTATGGTGACTGTAACCTTCAAAATTTGATGACCGTTTGTTTCAATTCATGCAAAAAAACGGTATTCTTCTCATCCAGCATCTGCTCGTTGAATTCCAGATTCTGAATCAAGTCGACGATAATGTTGATTTTATTATCCATTGAAGCAAACTTGTTGACAACCACCACACGGCTCGATTCGAGGATGCAATAGCCTGATTTGAAGTTGCCCTTTTCGTAACGCAATAAGAACCCGCCCATCTCTACCAGCGCCTCCAATTTGGCCAAAAATTGTTTGGTGTATGCTACCATAGTGTTTTATTTTTCGGGCTCAAAATTAGCTATTAAATTGGATACCGAAACGACCGACGTCAATAAATTTCATTTCTCATTTCATTTTCTTTTGGGGGCGCCCAATTTGAATCGGTAAAAAGGGAAGTAACGAAAACCTGTGGGGTTATTTCCTCTCTAAATTTGATTATTCCATTATTCTAGGTTTTCAATGTCATCAAAGTCCTTTGATCTGCCGCTTGCTTTTTTTGCTTGAATCAAGTCTCTGAAATCAATCAACCGAACTTCTAAATCATCAACATTTACAATGGTGGAATGTGCGTGGCTTTCTTCGAAGTCAAGACCTTTTACCTTAGTAAGTATATCAATTGAAATAGGAGGCCGTCCGAAAGAAAAGACATCTATTTCGGGATTACGAAGAAAATTTTCTTCTGTCATATCAAATTTTGCCAATCCAAAATCATGAAATGCCTCAAGCAGTTTGTTGTAATTGACATTTGTTTTATTTACCCAAATATCAAGGTCACCCGTAGTGCGAGAATATCCGTGGAGTATTACAGAATAACCGCCTACAACAATATATTCAACTTGTCTATTATTTAAAGCTGCTATGAAGTCAATAAAATCTTCATGTAAAATATTCCCCATGATTAAGAATTGTTTTTCCTCATGGAGAAAACAGTTCGGTCTAGTTTTGGAGGAGACGAAAGATTAAAATCATAAGCAATGCTATTGAGATAAAAAGCTGCCTGTAACCTTTCTGTTACTGTTTTTGATTTCCAATAATGAATTGCTGGTGTATTTTTTTCCAGAGCATGCATGGAAAAGGATGATTTATCTAATCTATAAGCCATTATGATGTTTAATTCTTGCTGCAAAGATAAATAAAACGATTAGGAATTTGGAGTCTTTCTTGTCTAATTCCTAATTATTTTCCCTCTGAATGTTTCTTTCTCGCTTCGTACCTCATAGAAATAAACTCCATTGCTCCATTTCGTAAGCTCTATGGTATTGTCTATGGCTGTGAGCGGGGCTTTATAAACCTCATGACCTAAGATATCGGTGATGATGAGTTGTTCATTTGGGGAGGTGGAGGACTGGTGGATGTTTAATGTAGTATTGGCTGGGTTGGGGTAAATCTTTATTTCATTTATTGAATAGGATAAAGGTTTTATTCCCGCAACAACAGGTGAATGGACATTTACATAGGCCATTGTGTTGGTGGTTCTTAGAATCTGATAGGAAGAATCGCAATAACTGCTGGTGCATCCTGACGAATCAATGATGCTTAGGCAGATGGTATAGGTGCCTGCATTTGCATACACATGACTTGGATATGGAACGGTGTCATTGGTACTGCCATCTCCCCAGCTCCAAGAGTAATGCATGGGCTGAATTCCGTTGGCGTAGTTGACGGCAATATAATGATGCAGTTGGTTGGTGTCGGGCTGAAGGGTGAAATATGCAGAACATTGGGATTGTAAATATTTCACCAAATAATAAACTCCAAAAGTAGTGTTTGGTATGGTAAGAGCATAAGGATTATTTAATGTGAAATTATTGTAGGTTATTGTAGGATCGGTAAAAATTCCAGTTGCATAAATACTTCCATTATTATCGATTCTACCGGTAACGGGGAAATTCTGTGCAGAAATTACATGGCCTGCACCGTTGAATTGGGAGACAAAATTGTTTGAAGTACCATACAAGGTGATGGCATCCAAAACTACGGAATCAACATAGCTTCCTGTTAAAAAGACATCGCCATTAGCTAGTGGCTGTGAAATTCCGCCGCATTGTTTTACCCACTGTATATTTCCATTTCCATTATATTTTGCAAAAAACGAATTCCATTGATTCCATTGATTGGTGCCATGTATAGTAATGGTATCCAGGGCAACATATCCGCTATCATAAAATCCATTCATGTAGATATTGCCATAATTATCACCCTTTATCACACCACAATCATAAATGGGATAATTGCCATTGAGTTCAATATTTTTAGTCCAAACAGAGTTTCCGGATACATCGAATTTGGAAAAGAAATAACTTGGAAATGGCATGACCGTATCGTAATTATTGTTAACTAATGTTGTGTTTCCGATTGTCAATGATTGACTGCAATAGGTACCATACAAATAGACATTTCCTGGAGGGTCAACCGTTACGCTTTTACCATAATCATAATCATTACCTCCTAAACCCTTTGCCCATAATTCATTGCCGAAAGGATCAAGTTTAGCCAAAAATACATCGGTGGTAGTTAGTGAAAGGTCATGATTTATAAGGGTGTCATGGCCGATTATCAAAGAAGGACCACCAAAATTACCAGTAATGAACAAATTTCCATTATTGTCTGTACAAATAGAAGCAGACTCTGAAATATTAGACACATAACCATAATTAAATGATTTTGACCATAGTAATGTTCCATCAGGAGCAAATTTCAGGATGAATGTTCCCTTCGATAAGATGGTGTCAGAATCAATTATCATCGTATCATCTGGAAATGAACCGCTTCCCCAACATGTTGTAATAAATATATTTCCATTCATATCCGTACACATATCATGATATAGAGTACAACCGTAGGCAGTATGAGGACTTCTTGAACTTTTTGCCCAAAGTAAATCACCACTCACATTATCATATTTAGCAACAAATAACTGCCCGTAATATGTATTATTAACCAAGGTCGTTGAGCCAAGAGCCAAGGTATCACTGACAAATTTACCATCGACAATTACATTATTGTTAATATCAGTAGTTACATCTGAATACCCAAAATGTGAACCCATCATATCATGAAAATATAAATATCCATTAGTAGATTGTTTTGCCCATTGGCATGTTTGAGCGATTCCACCCAAGCCCGTCATGGCGAGCAGGAATAAGATTGTAATTTTAGTTTTCATTGTGTTTAAGTTTTTGATTTGGGCTTTTTATTTATTTCGAGCTACAAAAGTAGATAACTGGAATGAGAAAAACAAGGTTTTGGGGTAAATTTTTATTTGATGCTTATATATATAGTATGTTTTATGGGTAGTTATAAGGTGGGTGGGTGATGAAATTTGTCTTTTATATACCGTTCGGATTCACTGTAGCCATGAAAAAAAGTTTTTATAGGTTCAGAAGTTTCTGAAGGGATGGGAAAACTCCTTTTTAGTTTGTGGG
>CAIWCG010000272.1 GCA_903911135.1 uncultured Bacteroidota bacterium | reverse complement strand
TTGGTATTTTGGGTCTTGGCTTATGGCTTTGTTGAATTCCTTGAAAGCATCATCATATCTGCCTTTTTTTGCATACATTGATCCTAAGTTATTATGCACTTCTGGCCAATCATATTGGTGAACTAATGCAGAATCCAAATTCTTGATTGCAGCATCCAAATTACCTACTTCAGCATAGGCAAAACCTAATTCCTTAAAGAATAATGGTGTAGGTTTAAAATACAATGATTTCGATTTTTCAAGATCGGTAATCATATTTTTCCATTCTTTCTTTTCCTTATAAGCATGTCCACGGTCAAAATAGGCATCATGGTAGGAAGGATAGATATTTACACAAGATGTAAATTCCCTTATCGATTGATCCAATAATAGCATCTTTTTGGCTGAATCCTTTTCCGCAGGGAATTGTACCATCAATAAGGAGTTGCCCCAATAAAAATGAGCTTTTGCACTATTGGGAACTGTCTTGACATCGGTGCCGAAGAGGTTGATGTTGTCTTTCCAGTCCCAGCTGCGAGCAATTGTTTTGGCCGAGTATAAACCTAAAAGTATAATTACAATAAGAAATAAATTCTTGTTCCTTTTTATTAGTTGACTTAAATTTGAAAAACTGTTTCTGATAATTTCAGTTTTGGTAAGTTTAAAAAATATTAATGTTATTATCAGACAAAATCCAAGTGATGGCATATACATGAAGCGTTCTGCCATTGTTGAACCTATGATGATAAAAATATTAGATACAGGAGACAGGGTGAGTAAATAGAACAGGATTGCAAATGCGGCAATCCTGTTTATTCTATATTTTAATGCCATATATATGCCCAAAGCAATGTATAAGATTAAACCCAAAAATGCTCCAGGATCAGAAAATGTTTGAATTTTTATCTGTGCAAACGAATAATCGCAAGATAAGGGATGTGGAAAAATCATAAGTAAAACATATTTCAGAAGTATTAGAAATGCAGTAGCTTTCTGACTTGCAAAATTAGGAGCACCATTTAATGAATTAGCCAATGGTGAGGTAAACATTTTATCAGGTAGTGATTTAATTACTTCATAACGGATAAAAAGGAAAGCAAGAGTGGTGATAACGAATATGGATGAAACGTGCAGAATTGATTTGATGGATGGTTTTCGAAAAATAAATAGTACGCCTGGAATAATTATTAGAAATGAAATGCTAGTTTCTTTGGAGCATAAAGATAGTAAAAATGAAACTGCAGCCAAAGCATACATCCATATACGATTCTTATCATAAGCAATGATCGTAAAAAACAAGGACGTGGCAGCAAATAAAAAGCATAGTATTTCATCCATACTTTTAATGCTGTCAACCACTTCAGTATGTATGGGATGCGCTGCATAAAGAAGGGTACAAATGAAAGGAACTATAATGGCATAACCTTCCAGAATTCTTGATAGCAAGAAGAATATCAATAAACAAGTCAACGAAAAGAGCAACACATTGACTAGATGATATACGGATGGAGTGTCAGGAAAAAATTGCCATTCGGTAGCCAAGAGTATTAACGAAGTGGGTCTATATTCCGGAACTCTCAAATTTTCATCAAATCCGTACCAGTAGTCAGTCCTGATTAATTCGGGAATACCTGCAATGCCTTTTGTAACAATTTTATTTTCGTAGGTTACGGAAGAGTCGTCCAGCGTATATTTGAATGTCACGCTTTGAGCATAGAGCAAAAATGCAAATGCAAATATGATGATGCCCAGATAGGTCTTCAACTTCTTCAATTCTTCTGGACTGGCAATGGGATAGGATGCTTTTATGCTGTTTACGGTTTCTCGTTTTTTGGTAACTTGTTTGCTCATTTAGTGGGATTTGTTTACGACAGAATCACATTTGAATTTCTGCAAAACTAAATAATTTATTTCATTATCGCTGCAATCCTGTAACATATGATGATAATATGGGTATAAGGTCTTGTATCGCAGATATATTGCAATTAGCAAAGCTACTGTTTGAGGTTAGCAATTCTTCGGATACAAACAACGATTCGAAGATCCACTGAAAAGACAGTTAAAAATACATCCCTTACACTTTCTTAAATAGGTTACCCGCCACTGTTATCTAGGGTACTATCAGGTGTTTTAATTGTAGAATAAAAATTTAAAAAAATGAAAAATCTATCTTGTCAGCTCGCTCTGAAAAGGAGCCCTGACGGTATCCCCAAGAAGGATACGATGGCTATCCTGAAGGAGAGCCGAAGGTTGCAGAGGAAAACCGATGCAACAGCAAAAAAAGTGGAAAATGTGAAAATTCATGAAGAACTGCAGAAAAGAACTGCCGTACCCGTGAAAAGTGAACCTTCAAAAAATTCTGTACCAAGAGCTGCACTCCTTATTATAGTGGCAACCCTTTTCGCTTCCGGAAATGGGAACCCAATAAAGATTCCAGCCGATGTTAAGAAACTGGGAAGAGGAAAAAAGGGTATTTCCTTCCGTCTTGCCTCCATGCTTAGCCGCGTAACTTACTATTTAAGGGAAAGCATCGTTTGTGAAGAGCCTCATAAATATGATCTGTACAATGGCTTTTTGCAGACCCGATTTCTTTCTTCCTTGAAACGATCCAGTGTCAAAGCCGATGCTCCCCATTATTTTATCCTGATGGGATTGCCCAATCCGGGACAGATCATCACTGCGGTGCTGAAGCTGCCCAAAGGGTTTGCCCAGCGGGGTGTTACCGCCAAGGCCATCATCAATGCCTGCAGTGGCAATGCCTTTATAGTGGTTTTGCCGGCTACCATTACGGCCATGCTTTTGGCCATGACGGTGTATGATGCCAAGCAAACCGCCACCAAGACACGCGCCATAGGTACGGCCTCTGCCAGAAACGACCAGTGGGTAATCGTTCACAATTACCTGAAGTCCTTGATGGCGGTGGCACAGGCAGCCGCTGCCGCAAGCCCCGCTACAGCCATTACCATCATTGAATCAGGCCTGTTCCACGTTAAAATGTTGCCTGAAACATTGGTTAGGCTGTTTACCGCTGCCAACACCGGAACCTCCGGAACGGTATTGTTGAGTGCTGCCGGAGCTGCCAGAATTTCATTGCATATCTGGGAAAAATCCATTGATGGAATCGTTTGGGTGCCTATCGACAAGACCAGAGGCCGTAAGTTGCTCGTTTCCGGATTGGTTCCTGTTTCAAAAGTTTGGTTCAGGCATCGAACCGATACGGATGGAATACTTTCCACCTGGGAGTATTTTTACCTCATCGTGAATTGACTTCTTGAAAGGGGAAATTTGTAAAGTCGGGGTGTTCCTTAGTTGGGGCACCCCGATTTTTACGTTAAAAATTACATAGTTCAAAAAAAATGGATGCTATTTTCATCTTTTATTCGCTAAAAAATACCTTATAATACCTTGAAATTCAATTCGATAGGATGACCATTGACCCTCAGAAAGAATACAAAAGGCATTTGCCAGTTTCCTACTGGCATTGATGCAATGCCAGTCCATCCTGACGCATTACCTATACCTCCTGCTGCATTACCAAGAGGAAATCACCCATTTCCTATCCATCTTGATGCAGGGCAGATAAGAAACGATGCGGTGCCGAAAGGAATTTACCCAAGACCTAGACAAAATGACGCATAGCCAGTAGGAAAGGGTGCATTGCCGGTACAACCTGCTGCAGGTCGAGGACAAAAGGAGTCCTTGCCAGACTGAAATCGCTCACGACCAATGCGAAAGTACACCAATCCATTCCGAATTTCCTATTTTTCATCCCAAAAAATTTTATTGAAGGTTTTATCTAGGATTCCTTTTCGGCATTGATGAGTACTTATGTTAAATTAGACATCTTTCAAAATTCAACCCATAAATTAGCGAAAATGTCTTAATTTGGCTAAAGCCAGTGAATATTCTTATTCATAACCCCGCAATTAATTGCGGGGTTAATGAAATACACTATAATATGGGCTTTAGCCACTATATTTTAGTTGAATTATGAAAGAGGTCTATTCAGTTTTTATCTGTTTACCAATTTTTCATGGATGATAAATTGCTCCAAGAAATTTTTGAACCGATTTGCCTGGAAGATAAAAACTCAAAATCCAGCTAAAATCTAACAAGCCAAAAAATGTTTTATTCTGACAAAAGGTTTTATGAAACCTTCCAAGTCAAGGTTGCGTATGACCGACCTATTGCACTTAATGACCGTTGAAAACAACATTCCAAATATTCCCTCAAAAATGAAGATTATGACGATTTCGAGTACAAATGGTACCTCCTGCAGATTATTTTTTTATCAACAAAAGTATCTCGATAACTCTTGCTGTCTGCCTATCATTTACCATATATAATAATGATTATCAATAAATTATGATAAAATATAAATACAAAATAGGGATGCCGAATTTTTACTCCAATACTGTTATATTAAAATAAATTTGGAACAAATAAAAAGAGTTTCTATCTTTGCAGCCGTAAAGAAAAATAACAAGGCAATTAAAATCATACAAAAATCATAAATCATATATACCAGCACATGAACTTGAAAACTACTCAAAAAACAACAATTTTGTCCGATGG
>CAIWCG010000271.1 GCA_903911135.1 uncultured Bacteroidota bacterium | reverse complement strand
TATCTCCAAAGTTTGTATGCTTATCTCCAAAGTTTGTATGCCTATCTCCAAAGTTTGTATGCTTATCTCCAAAGTTTGTATGCTTATCTCCAAAGTTTGTACGCCTGTCCCCAAAGTTTGGATGCTAGCGTCCAAAAGTTGGACGCTAGCATCCAAACCCTAAATTCCTATGGTTTATCTATCCAAATTATGAAACCAGAACAGTTTCTGAATGTTCTTTCGAAGCTGCTGCCGTCAAAACTAGCCCCGATAGTAGCGGCAGCCCGCTGCTTTGTTTCCATAATGGGGATGCAGCGGCTACAGCGGATAGCGGGACGCAGATGGGACGAGAGGAGGATATAGGCTCCAAAAAAGAAATTAAAAATTAGGAATGTGGGGGGTAAAAAGAAAGAGCCCTCCTTGCGGAGGACTCTTCCAACTATGAAAACAAACAAAAATCTCTATCGCTTAACGACCTTTCGGATGATTTTATTGCCTTGGTTTTCTAAAATCAAGGTATAAATTCCACTTGGCAGCTTGGAAAGGTTCAAATTTTTCTGGTTGGTGCCCGATACGACAATGATTCGGTCGGTTACCAGCAGGTTGCCTATCATGTCATACATCTTTATGTTCCATATTCCTGTGGCGCTATAGGTGGCCAGGCTGATGACTACGTTGTCATTGACCGGGTTCGGATAGATGCTTAGGTTGGCATTGGCAGCTATCGGGTTGAGGCCGGTATTTGTCAGCACGATGGTTTGGGTGGTGCTGTCCACACAAGCACCGTTGTAAACATAAAGCGTTACGATGTAGGTGCCGCTGGTGGCATAGGTATGGGTAGGGTTTTGAAGCGTGGAAGAGCCTAAATCGCCAAAATTCCATAACCAGGAAGTGCCGTTGGTGGAGGTATTGGTGAATGTGTAGGCATTAAAGACATTGGTATAGGTGAAGCTGGCAGTAGGTTGTGGCGTTACGGTTACCTGTTGGGCCGCAGTGCCGGTACAGCCGGAGCCATAGGTGGCTGATACGATATAGTTTCCTGATGTATTCACCGTGATGGCTTGGGTAGTGGCTGCATTGCTCCATAAATAAGCATTGGCAGAGCTGGAAGTCAGGGTAACCGAATCATTGCTGCAGAAGGAAGTTGGGCCACTGGCAGTGATGGTGGTGTTGGTTCCATTGATGATTACGCTGACAGGAGTTCTTGCACTCACGCAGACAGAACCACCCAATTCCCAATCGTAGCAATAGTAGTAGGCTGTTCCTCCAGCAGAAGAACTCGTAATGGTAACGAAATTGCTCGCATCGGTATATGGGTAAGCAACGCCTGCCGTATTTCGGTATAATGCAGTGGTTCCAGTTACCGCCAATCTGAAGTTGGTACCAACTGCCAATGGGAAATTCAGGGTAACTCTATGAGCTCCAACAGCAACATTTGTGGTGAGGGAATCCAAAGTTACACCATTGGAATTTTCTAATCTGAAAGTTCTGTTTGCAGCAGTTTGTGCATAAACCAATACGGAAATCAAGGTGCAAGGCTGATTAACGGTGAATATTTCATATCTGGTGGTATTATTAGAGTAACCACCGCCATTCATGGTGCTGTCGAAAGGATGAGCGTAGATGGAACCTGCACCAACTTCACTTTGAACATAATAGGTAGTGCTTACATTTAAATTTGGAGTAATGTAAGTGCCACCAGTTCCCAATAAGGTACCGCCCGTTGGCTGATTAAACCATTTCATCGAATCAGGACTTGTAGCAGTCAAAGTAACGCTTCCACCACAGGCAACATTCACTGGAGAAGTTGCAGTTGGCGACACAGGAGCATTAATGACGATGTAGTTGGCTTGTATGGATGAATCTGTTCCGCATGCGCTGGAGGTATAAAGTTTTACGGTATAGCTTCCTCCTGTCATATAAACATAGGTAGGATTAAGTGCTGTGCTTGTTCCGCCATCACCAAAACTCCAGGAATATGTGCTGCCCGCTACCGATGTATTAGTAAAGATTGCCGAGTCGGGAAGACTGCACGAAGTCGTTGAATTGACAGTGAAAGAGGCTGTTGGATGTGGATTGACCACTACCGAAACATTTTCTGTATTGGTACATCCGTTTCCTGTTATTGCATAAGCGTAAATTACGGTGATTGGTGCAGAGGTGGTATTTACCAAAACCTCATTAGGATTGGTACTTTGTGGTGTAGTAATGGCAGCATTGCTGATTCCTGCAATCGCAGCTCTTGTCCAGGTAAAGGTAGCTCCTGAAGTGGTGCTTGTTGGAGTATAGGTAAAGGCTGTTCCGCTGCATATGGCAGGTGGTGTCAAGGTGCTGCTTAAGGTAGGTATGGTGATGGTAATGGAAATCGAATCTGAAGATATTCCGTTGGCAATTACATATAAGCCATAAGTTCCTGCTGGAATACCTGCAGGCAACGTAAATCCTGTAGTGGTGGTAAATGAACCGGTGCTAACTCCTGAGTTGTTCCAGTCATGAGTGCGGCAATAATAAACACTCGTTCCATTGGTCAATTTAACGATAGGGTAGTTGGTTGAATTTTGATTTTCATCACCAAAAGCGGAGCCTTCCGATATTCCATTGAATTTCTGCCCAGACAAAACATATTCCGTGCAGGATGTTTGTGATATACCGCTTATTATTGGTTTGCCGGCTGCCACTATAGGTCCGGTTGGCGTATAAACATAATATTGTCTCGACGTATTGTCGCTGTTGATGCAGCATAATACCTGTCCGTTCGGAAGATTCATCATGTCTATCTGCTGGCAGATACCATTGAAACTTGCACCACCAGTAGGTGCGTTTACTGCAGTATAGGTACTGGTAGTATAATCAAAAGTGTACCAATAGGTAGGTGAGTTGAACTCATTTGTTGAAGTAGGACTTGGAGAGCAGGCAAGCAGGATGATTCCGTTTTGCATCATTACAGCTACTGCATCAGGCATTCCGGTTCCATTTGGCATGGTTGGTCCGGTCGACCAAGTTCCTGGGCTCGTATTTCCTGATGGAGTATAGTAAGCGGTATTTCCTGTAGAACCGAAAAAGATGGCCCGTCCATCAGGTAAAAGTATAGCAGGACCTGCCTCCAATCCCCAAGGATCATATAAGGCAACTGGCACAGCGGCATCCGCTATCCAAGTGTTCGTAGCAGGAATATATCTTTCTGATGTAAGTGCACCCTCATTCACCAATAAGATGCTGCTGTCGGCAAGTTTCAGCCACATCGATTCATTCTGACCACCCAAAGTAGATGGCCCTGCAGTGAAGTTGTTGGTAGCCGGATTATAGATTACCGTTGCGGTAGGATAGGGTTGATTTACTAAAGCCTGCAATAATCTTCCGTCAGGCAAAATCTGAACGTTTCCATCACTGATAACATTTGCCGCTTGCACCCCTAAACACGCAGCCCAAGTGTTCGTAACAGGATTGTAAACTTCGGCATGATACCCATTTTGTGTACCATCATTGCCATATTCTCCGCCACCGGCATAGAGCCTTCCATCCATCAGCATCTGTGATGAAAAAGAATAGCGCTGCGTAATCATTGGAGCCGATGAAGACCAAGTTCCGTTTACATAACTGCCATGGATATCCGGAGTTAAAATATCCCAAATGTTTCCACAAGTTTGTCCTTGTGCGGTAGCTCCACCATCCGATTTGCAAAACGCTCGACCATCGGAAAGCAGCATGATGACACCATAATTATTATTTGGAGCCAGCGTAGCAATGTTCGTCCATTGCGCCTTGGTTTGCAAACCAAGAAAAGTCATTAAAACCAATAGCATGGCCATCAATTTTGTGGTTCCTGCAAATACGGAACCTGTGTTGGTAGTGATTTTTTTCATTATTAATACTTGTTATATTTGGGGCGAAACTACAAAACAACTTCATAATCAAAACTGCCCAAGACCGATTTCTACCTTTACGACAATTAATTGTTAAATAAACACAAATTAACCCAGACCGTTGCCCATTCATAATTCCTAATTCTTCTTGGGGGCGCCCCCTTTCAGCAGCCGAGGGAGAAAAGGCTGCTGAAAGAGGTCGGGGTATTCCGTGGGTTCGCTGCGCTCCGTTTTTGCCGCCATCAACATTAACCGATAAAAGGCGGCAAAGAACCGCCTTCGGCGCCACTCCACTCCCTCGCCCAAGTGTGAATTGGTCCAGATATATTAAAAAATCCCCACCAATGCTGATGAGGACTTTCTAAATCGCTGGTTGGGATTTGTAATCCCGACCCCTTAAATAGTCGGAGGTGGTGGAGGCGGTGGTATCGGCACCAACTTTACTACCACATAAGTGATGTTCCTTCTTGTAATGGTAATCGTTCCCAATTGAGGTAGATAGCCAGCACAAGAATATTTTATTTTCCAGATACCTATCTTCAAATTCATTCTCGAAAATTGGCTCATGCTGTTGGTCTTTGAAATCTTTGCTTTCTTCGTAACAGGATAATTCAATAATGAAGCCATTCCGCCAACACCTATCAACTCATACGTATCAGCATTCCTCTATTCACCTTCCCAGCCTTGATTTATCTTTCCTATCACTTCCTATTTCTTTATGATAGCCTCATAAGCATTAAATCCAATTTCCTCCTTTTCGGATTTCAAAAAACCGTTTAGTTAAAGGTTCTCGACATTCATTTCACCACACCGAATAATTCCAGCAAAATATGATTCGATTTATCGGTAAGTACATAGTTCGAGGGTGCTTGTTTTTTTATAAAACCATATTCGATTAACTTTGTCAAATGCTTCTCAAATCCATCTGCCGAGAGTTTGCCACAACCTCGCATTTCGGCACTTGTCGCCTTTCCTGCATTATACAAAAACAATAATTCGGTGGTAATGGTATGATGCAAAGAATTATTAACTCTGCGTGGCAAATGCTTTCGTAAGGCTACACTAAGCCTTGCGATTGTATAGTCATCATTAATTATCTGCAATGGCAAGGAATGCGTATCCTCAAACTTTCCGTTGGCGGTTGCCTCTATGATTTTTGCTGCTGCTAAATTTTGTTCATTTACGGCATCCTCAAAATCGGAATAAAAGGTATAAAGCGTGTTTCGTCCCGCCCCATTTTTTATGTAATCTTCCAAAGCGTTAAGCAGCTCTTTCTCGAAAATAGAGTACAACAAAGCACCGCCATTTGTATCAACATTGCTTATTGACAAATCTGTTAAAACGGTTTTTCCACCTTGCATCGTTTCATCCAAGCCTCCAGTAGCCTTGTTTCCACCTTGCATCGTTTCATCCAAGCCTACAGCAGTCTTGTTTCCACCTTGCATCATTTCATCCAAGCCTTTAATAATATCGCATCCACCTTGCATCGTTTCCACTAAGCCTTTACCAACATCGTTTCCACCTTGCATCGTTTCCACTAAGCCTTTACCAGCATCATTTCCACCTTGCATCGTTTCCGCTAAGCCTCCATCAATTTTTTTTTCACCTTGCATTGTTTCAGGTAAGCCTCCAGCAGCCATTTTTCCGCCAATGATAATTTTGGGTAAGCCCTCAACATGTTTTTTGGGAGCCAAGCTATTTTCAGTGAAGTCCTTATCATCATTGTTTAAGGCAGCCTTATTCTTCAGATAAGCAATTTCATTCCTCTGGTACATAAGATGCTTTAGCAGAATCTGTATAATCTTCCGCTCCTCGATGGTCAGTTTTTCCATTTCGTATTTTTTATTTCGTAATTCGTAATTGTCCCCCTTCCACAACTTCCCTATCTCCTCCTTTATCTTCCCCTCATATATTCCCGTCCGTAACCCCAGCCTTAAGGCTGAGGTTAATGATGTATAGGTATTTTGGGCTTTAGCCATGATTAACAGGTTCCACCTTCCACAACTTCCCTATCTCCTCCTTTATCTTACCCTCATATATTCCCGTCCGTAACCCCAGCCTTAAGGCTGGGGTTATAACAAGCGGATAGATATTATAGGCTTTAGCCCTGATTAACTGGTTCTGCTTGCCACAACTTCCCTATCTCCTCCTTTATCTTCCCTTCAAAGATTCTTATTAATTCCTTATTCCCATTCACAAATTCCTGTTCCTCCTCTATTCGTTTCACAATTGATTGTTGGATTGAAAGGGGTGGAAGGGGGATTTCTCTTAACTCCATTCCAGCCTTTGTAATATGCATCATTGCGATTCCTCTTCCACCTTCAGCCTTAATATCTTCTGTGTCTTTATCTAATATATGATGAAGAAACAATTTGTTTATTCTTTTTTCATCAGGAATCATTTTCCAAATGTGATAGTGATAGATTGTCTTTTCTCCATCCCAAATTCTTGGACCAAATGAAGCAGACCAAGCATAAAGCAAATCTCCTTTATGGCAATATTTATCTTCATCAAGTTCTAAATCTGAATAATACCAACTTCTGTTTGAGAAAAAGTTACCAACTCTTAATACAGCATACTTACCCGATTCTAATAATTCTTCTTGCTTGTATGCTTTTCCATTAATTACTTTGCATACCTCCCCCAACTTCACCATCTCCCACCCCACATCAATATCAATCTCCGCCTTATAATTCTCCACCACTTGTTTCGCCCCATCAATAATCTTTTGATACCCTTCTATTTTACTTACAATTTGTTGTTGGATGGAAAGAGGCGGGAGAGGGATTTCAACACCACTAACAAGGCTGCTATTTAAATTTCTAACAACACCACCAGTTGCTAATCTTTCATATTGTTCAATTGTAGCTTCACTTCTTAATACTTCATATAAATAATCTTGATCGATAATTTCTTTATCTTTCATTCTTAATAATAGCCAACCGTCATGAATTGCTCCAGTTATTTTTACAATATAAGGTCTTCCAAAACTCATGGAATTTGATAAGATAAAATCTCCTTCATAAACCATTCGTGTTTTATTCAAACCTTCCTTTGTAATCTTTTGTTTTGTATAAGTTACATATTTGGCATTTTCAGAAACATCGCCAATTTTAATCCAATTAATTCCATCCACATCTTCTGTGAAAAATTTCTCAATTGGTCTTGGTGAACCTCCTCTTTGAATATCGCAAATATCCCCTAACCTCACCATCTCAAAGTTACTTGTCTGCACATTCTCACTCGCTCTATATCTATCAATAGACAAATAATAATCCTCTAATTTCCCGGCAATCTTCCCCTTCTCCACAAGAAAAACATTCTTATTATCACTCTCAAAAGCAGTACCTTCTTGTAGTGCCCTCTTATAGCTCTGCAACAAACCAAGACACCCCGTCAAATCATTGCTTGCAATAGCCCTCCGTTGCGCCC
>CAIWCG010000270.1 GCA_903911135.1 uncultured Bacteroidota bacterium | reverse complement strand
TGTAACCTTGTGCCTGAATCATTTTCTGTATTCTTTCTTGTCCACCTGAAATCGGTTTGATTTCATCAGTAGTTTCAATCCTACTTCCATCAATATTAATCCCTCCCGTTCCCCACTTCAAAACATTTGCAGCAACCGTTTTTTCTGAAATAGGTTTGCGGATGAGCCACCAACATTCGGCGGCTGGTTTTAGTCCCGTTCCCCAGCCTTCCCATTCGGAAGTGCCTTTGGTTTTATTTACTTCTATGTTTTTATAAGAGCCACCCTGTTTATCATTCATAGTTCCATAGGCATCTCCTTTAATGTCAGGCACTTTATAACTACCAGTTACCTCTCTCTCATTCCCCTGCAATTTATCTACTGCCTTACCGATATTTAATGACTTCGGGAAGCCTGAATTACCTGTTATAAATATTTTTCCATTCCTCCGTGCTACAAAAGCACCCGTTGAAACGGTTGGGCAAAAGATTACACCTGAATATTTTATAGGGGTAACGGTTGCCAAAGTGGTTTTATATCCTGACCGTGTTCGTACCGTTTGTGGTCTGAATTGGTCTTGAATAACATTAAATTCCAAAGTTCGTTTGTTTCCGCATTGTGGTTCGTATGATGTACGCACTCGGTTCTCAAAAGCGGTCTGCCTATTTCCATTGCCACCTTCAAGCGATGTTCCATAACATAACCGTCTTTTCGTGCCATAGTTATAAATTCCTTCGGACAACGAATATATTTTATAGATTGATTGGCATATTTTCCTTTTCGTTTCATGTAGGTTAAGCCACCCTTCCAAGCGGGATTTTTTTCCATTTTCAAACCCTTGCTCGGATTTTTTATTCCTTTTCCATTTGATGAAAATTCCTTTAGCCATAAATGGGATTTCCCTGAACATTGGTAAGAACAAAATTTTGTCGTTTTTGTCCGACCCCATTTTGGACGATATTCTTTCTTGCAGGTCTGACATATTGAAAGTGGTGTTTTGTAAATTCCTTTGTTCCATTTGCCCTTTTTTTTCTTTGAACATTCTTGACAATGATTGTTTCTTACAGCCTGTTCCTTTGTCGTTGTTTGAAAATAACCATTGCAAGTCTGACATATCTTCCAAAAAGGGTATATTCTCTTTTGATTCCAATTCCTCCGCCTTTTGAAATACAAGTTTTCCTTTTCGTTCAATAAGGCAGCGATGGTTTCTGCTGACGATTTGGTCTGTATTATCTGATTGTATTCGGTAAGCGGTATCCTCGTGGATATTATATTCGCTCCACCTTTCGGGGACTTCCCATTTGTATTCATCTTTTCCAACATCATATATCAAAATTTCTTGCGCTGCAAAGATACTATTTTCTTTGGATATACAGTACTGTTCCCACCCATTTTTTGTTAATATTTCTGTGTCCTCTGATAAGCACCCAAAAATATGATACACACAATCCCGAATTTCAAAGCCAGCATCCTCCAGAGCCATTGCCGTCCAGTGAGAAGTTCTCGGCAAAGCCCAAACAAAACAATGTCCGCCAGGTTTTAACACCCGATTTACCTCAATAAATATTGATGCTAACCATTTTATCCATTCATCCCGTCCGCCCTTATCTGAATCCCATTCCTTACCCATAAATGAAATTCCCGAAGGCGGGTCGGTAACGCATGAATCAATACAGTTATCCGGCAATGTTTTCAGCACTGCCAAACAATCACCTTGAATAATTTTATTTACATCTATCATGCTAATAAATCTTTTTTATTATCTGATTCCACACAAAAGGCTGGGGATCGGCTCGGTGTACCCGTATGATTCCGTCTGACCAGCCCAAATTAATGAAAAAATTTAAACTTACACTCATATTAACAACCCCCGTTTCCTCTTATGTCTTCAGGGAGCTTTTTTGGCGCAAAGAAGGGAGGCGATTCCGTCAGGAGTTCCAGCCGTTTGTGTTCGGCAAGCCGCTGTTCAGCGTACTCCTCCATTAATGTTTTTATCAATTTAAAGGAGGCATCAATACGATGCGGTAATCCTTTATGATATGTGACACATCCTGATTCTTCTAAAATTTCTTCTGCTGTTTTCATAGTTATTCCTTTACTTTATATGTGTCCAGTATTTATTTATTTTT
>CAIWCG010000269.1 GCA_903911135.1 uncultured Bacteroidota bacterium | reverse complement strand
CCCGATAGTAGCGGCAGCCCGCTGCTTGGTGTCGGGTTTGGGGATGCAGCGGCTATAGCGGATAGCGGGACGCAGATGGGACGAGAAGAGGATATAGGCTCCTAATCTTAGAAAGAAAAAGGGGCTTAGAAAATTTCTTCCTAAGCCCCTTGATGATTATTATGGATAAACTATTCCTCTTTCGGTTCCAGCGCCTTCTCCTTGTTGGTCTTTTCACGCTCGGTGCTTTTCATGAAATCGAGGTCGTTATAATTGATTTCCTTGCCATCTTCCTTGAGCTTGCGTTTCATGAAATCGGCCAGTGTTTCCGGGTCGAGACGCTTGGCGATGATCTTCTTGTTTTCATCGAGCAGGTAGATTTGCGGCGTGGTGGTGATGTCCCATTCATGGCGGAAATTGTTGTGGAGATTGATGTCGGCCACATTGATCCAGTTGAGGCCTTTTTCTCGGATGAATTTCTTCCATTTCTCTTCTTCCACGGCAGTGTTAGCAGCATAAATTTCAATGCCAAGCGGTTTGGCAATCTGATACCATTTTACCAGTTTCGGAATGGCTTTTTGGCAATGGCCGCAATCAGGATCCCAGAACACGAGGACGGTATATTTCGATTTGAGTTTATGCATGTTGATGAACTCGCCCATGGTGTCCTGCAAAATGATGTATTGGGCTTGTTTTCCAAGCAACAGCGGCTCCAAAGTTTTGCCACGTTCCTGTATTTTGTAAAGGCTCGTGGAATCGACCCAGGTGGCAAGTTCTTTGGTGTAATAGGTCTTGGCCATGTGCACGAAAACGGCGTCCAATCCCATGATGTTCGAGGTTTCGTAATGGTTGGTAATCCACCAAACCACATATTTGAAAACTTCCTTGTTGCCTTTGGCCTTTTCGCAGAGATAATCGGCTTCCTTGTTGATGGAATCAGGCATCTGGAGCGTCAGATCCTTTATGTAAGTCTGCAGTTTTCCATGAAAAACTGGAGTTCTCAACAATCGTTCATCATTAAATGGAATCTTGTCGAAGTAATGGCTTTTATAATAATTGAATGCAAACAGGGAGTCCTTACGGCCATTAGACAATATCGGAGCTTCAGGCACCTTTGGGTCTTCAGAAACGTCAAATATCCTAGACAGCAAGGAGGCCGGATGGTCCTTGATATAATTTGATTTGTAGTTCATCACCATCGTATCCACATGCATAATCTTGTCTTTGTAGAATTTCACAGTGTCCTTGTTTTTAGAGGAGTTCATCATTGTTTTCAATCCTTCCACCTCTTTGCCCCTAGCTGTAATGAAATTCAGGTAATCATAAAAAAGCTTGTTGTCGTTAGAACCCTTTACCTTCATGTTCTTGACCATTTCAAGTGTGTCGGTTTCTAACGAGAAGTTCATGTCCTTGTCAACAAGGATTTCGAAATAGCGATGGCTAGGCAGCACAAAAAGATAAATTCCGCCAGGAAGTTTTTCCTTTCCCTCGAAGACATACATTCCCTGTGGATTAGATCTGGCCGAATCGTGAATGTACTGCTTGTCACCGAAGTAATTGGCAAGGTAGCATTGAGAGTCTCTTACTCCAGCAACCTTGATTTTAATACTGTAACCTTCATCGTTACCTGCAATTGCACCATATGCAAATGCGAAAAGCAATAATAAGAATGCTTTAAATTTTAGAGTATCCATAATATTTATTTATATTTATTTTGTTTATATTCGGGGGCGAAGTTAATAATTGTGGTGCAAATTTGACATTTATAGAATGAATAAAACATGAAATTGGTAACCTTAACTTTGCATTAACCTTACATAAAATCATTTAGAAATCAAATAAACTTGGAACGTACTATAATTTTTCTTAATTTTGCAGCCGATAATCCAAGATTAGCTACTACAAATAAATAATAACCTTTTTGTTAAGGTAAAATTAATATGAGACAACTTAAAATAACCAAATCAATCACCAACAGGGAGAGTGCTTCCCTAGAAAAGTACTTGCAGGAAATAGGCAAAGAAGGTTTCGTTACCGCTGAAGAAGAAGCGATTTTAGCTAAAAAAATCAGGGATGGCGATCAGGCTGCTTTAGATAAACTTACAAGAGCAAATCTTCGTTTTGTTGTTTCTGTGGCCAAGCAATATCAAAATCAAGGATTAAGCCTCCCCGATTTAATCAATGAAGGTAATCTTGGATTGATAAAGGCGGGTAAACGTTTTGATGAAACCAGAGGGTTTAAGTTTATTTCTTATGCTGTTTGGTGGATTCGCCAATCAATCATTTCTGCCGTAGCCGACCAATCCAGAATCATTCGACTTCCGTTGAATCAGGTAGGTTCCATGAGTAAAATCAGGAAAGCTTCCTCTCGATTGGAGCAGGAATTTGAACGTGAACCAACCATCGATGAATTGTCTGAAATCTTGGAAATGACTCCCGATAAAGTTTCTGATGCCATGAGAGTTTCTGCCCGTCATATATCTGTGGATGCCCCTTTTGTTGTGGGCGAAGACCATAGTTTGTTGGATGTCCTTGAAAATTCAGACGCTCCCCTCGCTGATAACAGTTTGATGAACGAATCCTTGAACCAAGAAATTCTGCGCTCCTTGGCTACCCTGACTGACAGGGAAAGTGATGTAATCCGTTTGTTTTACGGCATCGGAATGCCACATGGCTTGACGCTGGAAGAAATTGCCTCCAAGTATGACTTGACCCGCGAAAGGGTTCGCCAGATAAAGGAAAAAGCTTTGAGAAGATTGCGCCATAATTCAAGAAGCAAACTTCTTAAACCATATTTAGGTTAAGAAAATACCTTATAAAAGCTAAAAAAACCTCCTGGATTCCATTCAGGAGGTTTTTTTATTTCTTTTTTTGAAGCCTATGTTCAGTTCTCGTATCATGTACGTCCTGCCAGCCACCGATTATCTGCCGCCAAACACCTTGGCCTTCGTAATGGCAGGATAAGTCTGGGCGTGTCAGGGCTAGAAATGACGGCAGGTGGCTTCGAATGAACTTTTTATGGGCATTTTAACGGAAAATTATTGAAGCAGGTTAAAAATAGAGCCCAATGCAAGCATAATATTGGGCAATGCAACGATAATAGAGGTTAATGCCGTCGCGATATTGGGCAATATCGTCGCAATATTGGTCAATATTGTCGTAATATTGGTCAATGCAGCCATGATAGAGGTCAATACATCCGACATATTGGTCAATATATCCGACATATTGGTCAATACATCCGACATATTGGTCAATATGTCGGATGTATTGACCTCTATTTTGAGTGTATTGGGCTTTATTTTTGGCGTGTTTCTATCTGAAACGGTTACTTTTCACTTAAAAAGTTGATTCGAAGCCACCTGCCATCGGTTATAGCCCCGATAGTAGCGGCAGCCCGCTGCTTTGTTTCGGATATGGGGATGCAGCGGCTACAGCGGATAGCGGGACGGGCATGATACGAGAACTTGCCATAGGCTTCAAATAAAAAGGGTTATGATTGGGTGAAAATTATTCGAAACTGGGCAGCGTGAGCAGGGGGATGGGGGTATGGAAGGCGAATTTTTTGGTGTTGCTTTCGTGGGTTATCTTGTCGAAGAAGGAGTGTTGGCGGGGAATATTTACCAATATATCTGCATGGAATGTGTTGTTGAAATCATTGATTGCGGAAGAAATATCGTCGCCTGTTATGATGTGATGATTGAATTTGATTTCTTTAAGATGGTTGGAGAAATCCATTAGTTTGATTTCATTTTTGGTATTGTTTGAAACATTGACGATGGCGATTTCTGATTGGTATTGATTGGCGATTGTGTGTAGGATGTTGAAGGTTTTATTGTTGGCAACGGCCATGTTGTCGCTTGCAAAAAGTATTTTCTTGGGGGCATTGAATTTGGCGTTTTCAGGGATGATCAAAACCGCATGTTCGGCATTTCGGGCTACGCCGGTAGCCACGCTTCCTATCAGCAGTTCGCTGATGAGATTGACGCCTCGGATACCCATGACAGTTAAATCGGCATCGATGGATTTAATCTTTCTGATGATTTCTTCGACCGAGTAGCCTGGTATGCATTCCCATTTTATTTCGATGGTGTGTTGTTGGTGGATTTTGTCTGCAATTTCTTTCATCTTGGAATTGTGAATTTCTTCCAATTCGCCTGGGGTGACTGTAATGACGGGCATTTCGGTAGATGAAACGGGCAGTTCGAAAATATGCAACAGAACAATCTTTGCCTTTAAATCATCAGCAAGATGAGCTGCGTATTCCAATGCATTTAGTGAGTTTTCGGAATAGTCCAATGGTACAAGTATGGTTTTCATGGTGTTATTTATTTTTATTTTTTGATTAGATAATCTATTGAAATGATATCCCATTCTACAGGGATTAGAAGTAAGGTAACGAGTATTACCAAGCGTGGGAAAACGAATTGCATATCCCACATTGGATTGAGCATTCCGAATGCAATGGCAACAAGTAAAAGGTCTATACCCAAGAAGTAGAGGGCAAATGATTTGAATAATCCAAATATAAGGAACAGTCCTCCAAACAATTCGGTGTAGGAGGTGAAGATGGCAGCGAGCATCAATATAAAATTGGGCATGTTTTTGGAACGCATTGGCAATTCGAACGTCTCGTAAACTCCTTTGATTTTAATTTTAAAGACCTTGTCGTAGCCTTGCAGTAAAAACAATGATCCAAGGAATACTCTAAGGATAAAAGCCACCGCTATTTCGTTGTAATAATTCATTCGCCAAAATTATGAAAACTTATCCAAATAATTAAATACTTTCATCAGCAATCAAACATTTAAATATCCTCGATACCTTTGTTGCCGCTTCATTTGCAACGCGTAATACATCCTCATGGCTTATTTCAACAATTTCATCAGGTACACCTGAATCGGTAATTACGGATATCGCAAAACAAGATAAGCCCAAATGTCTAGCGGCGATAACCTCTGGAACAGTGGACATGGCAACGGCATCTGCACCAATGATTCGGAGATATCGATATTCAGCACGGGTTTCGAAAGTGGGACCATGAACACCAACAAAAACACCAATATGTGCTTTTATGCCATTTTCTCGAGCAAATTTATAAGCCTTGTTTACCATCAATTTATCATATGGAGCACTCATGTCAGGAAATCGAGGACCGAAACTCGGATTATTTGGGCCTAGCAAAGGATTGCCTCCCATCAAATTGATATGATCATCAAAAATCATTAAATCTCCGATTTTATATTCTGGATTCAATCCGCCACTGGCATTTGAAAGAAGTAATTTATTAATTCCCAATAGTTTCAAAACCCTGATGGGTAGAGCCAATTGCTGCAAAGTATAACCTTCATAATAATGAAATCGACCTTGCATGACAACTACATTCTTATTGGCAATTTTCCCAAAAATCAGTTTGCCCGAATGTCCCTCTACAGTTGAAACAAGAAAGTTTGGAATAGCACTGTATTCCAAAGAATGAGTTATTTCAATTTCATTTATAAAACTACCAAGTCCGGAACCGAGAATGATTCCTATTTCAGGTGTGATGTTTACTTTTTCCTTTATGAATGTGACGATTTTATTTATTGTTTCTGACATAGTTAATGATGTATTTATTGAATTCATTTTCATCCTCCATGAAAAACTTGGAAGAGATGGGTATATAATATATAGGCATGATGTTGCCTAAAATGTCGTTGGATAAATCAGACAGTCTCATCAAATCCTTTTCGGTGGTTATGATTATTTTATTGGGATTAGTTATTGATTTATAACGTTGGTTGATATTAATTACATCTTCATGAGCATAAACATGATGATCATTAAATGATAATGTGATGACTTCTTTCGATAAATTGGTAATATGAACCTTCAAGGGTTTTGGGTTGGCGATTCCAGTTAAAAGTAAGACGGTATAATTTTTTAAATCATTAATGGAAAGAGATGATTTAGCGATTCCGTTTGCATTATAAAGCATCAAGTCACTATAATTAACATTAGAAAAAAACAGCTTTTGAGTGCTCTTGGGTTTAATGTTTGAAGTAATATTTATCCTTTCTTGAGGTGATAAATCAATAGGACATTTAGTAATAACGATAATGTCTGCGCGATTTTTCCCACGTTTCCATTCTCGTAGATTTCCGGTTGGAAGAATGAAATCGGGCTTGAAAATGGTGGAATAATCGAAAAGCAAAATCGAAATTCCAGGAACTACAGCCCTATGTTGGTAAGCGTCATCAAGCAGAATGATTTCGGGATGATAATTCTTTAAAATGGCATTGATTGCATCGACTCTTTTTTCGCCAACAGCAACTATAATATCTGGATATTTTGTTTTAGATTGCTTGGGTTCATCGCCAATAAGAATGCTTTTTACATGGTGGCCGGCAACAATGAATCCTTTGGTTTTTCGTCCGTATCCACGGCTAAGAGTGGCAATTTTATGGTCATTTTTAAGAAGTTCTATCAGGTATTCGGTCATGGGTGTTTTGCCTGTTCCTCCAGCTACCAAATTGCCAACGGAGATGATAGGCACTTTGAATTTATGGGATTTAATGACATTGAAATCATAAAAAATATTCCTGATGAGTATTATCAACCCATAAAGAATTGAAAATGGAAATAAGGCTATTCGGATGATTTTCAACATTTGAAGGGCGAAACTAAGCATTCTTTATATAAATTATTGGCTGTCGTCTGTCATTTAATGGTTGTCGTCTGTCATTTAACGGCTGTCGTCAGTCATTTAACGGTTGTCGTCTGTCATTTAATGGTTGTCGTCTGTCATTAGGATTTTTGCTGCATTTTATAACTTTGCATACTTATAAGGATAAATACAAGTAATTATATGCCAAAAATTAATGAAATAACATCGGTAATCGAAAAATTTGCCCCATTGCCATTGCAAGAAAGTTATGATAATGCCGGATTGATAGTGGGGGATAGAAATATGGAGGTGACTGGGGCCCTGATTTGTTTGGATAGCACCGAAGATGTGGTGGATGAGGCGATTAAAATGGGTTTTAATTTGATTATTGCTCATCATCCGATTGTTTTTTCGGGGCTGAAGAAGATTAATGGCAATAATTATATTGAAAGGGTAATCATTAAGGCTATTAAAAATAATATAGCGATTTATGCTGCTCATACCAATTTGGACAATGTAAAACAGGGTGTAAATGCCAAGATTTGTGAGAAAATCGGTCTTAAGGATGTTCGGATTTTGGCCCCTATCAAAGGAAATTTAAGGAAATTGGTTACTTTTTGCAAATCTGACAATGCTGAAGAAATTAGGCAAGCGTTGTTTAATGCAGGAGGAGGAGTTATTGGAAATTACGACGAATGCAGTTTTAGTGCCTTAGGTTATGGAACATTTCGAGGTGGGGAAGGAACGAACCCTTTTATTGGAGAAAAGGGGGTGCAGGCGAGGGAAGAGGAGGTTCGTATTGAGACCGTTTTTCCGGCATATTTAG
Organism: uncultured Bacteroidota bacterium; assembly: GCA_903911135.1. GTDB lineage: Bacteria > Bacteroidota > Bacteroidia > AKYH767-A > JABDAW01 > JABDAW01. The sequence goes on along the minus strand of CAIWCG010000269.1, from coordinate 9,372 downwards.
CCTCAAAAATGGTAAAAGCCTTGATGGCGGCTCATCCCTACGAAGAGGTGGCTTATGATATCTATCCATTAGAAATTGAGAACCCGAATACTGGTGCAGGCATGATTGGAACAATTGATTCCATTGATGAAATGGAGTTTTTGAGTTCTTTGAAAGATAAGATGCAAACCGATTGCATAAGACATACCAAAACATTGGGAAGGCGGATAAAAACGGTTGCAGTTTGTGGTGGAGCGGGAAGTTTTTTATTGCGTGATGCGATACGATCGGAGGCAGATGTTTTCATTACCGGCGACTTTAAATATCATCAGTTTTTTGATTCAGAAGGCCGGATTATCATTGCAGATATCGGGCATTATGAGAGCGAACAGTTCACAAAAGAAATACTTTATGATATTTTAACCACAAATTTTTCTACATTTGCAGCCCGAATCTCAAATATTAATACTAATCCAATTAAATATTTATAAATAATGCCAACTAAAGCAAAAGCAAAACCAGAAGTAAAAAAGGCGGCTCCAGCAAAGAAGGAACCAGTAGCACCTAAGGCCAAAAAAGTGGTTGTGGTTGAACCCAAAACACCACCACCTGCTCATTTGTTCCCAAAGAAAAACGAAAAGCATGACTATACCATTTCAGAAAAACTGAAGGCTTTGTATGAATTGCAGCAAATCGATTCCAAGGTAGATAAAATCAGGATAGTAAGAGGTGAATTGCCAATGGAGGTAAAAGATTTGGAAGATGATATTGCCGGTTTGGAAACAAGGGTTGATAATTATACGGCAGAAGTTCATCAGTTGGAAGAAAGTATAGCCAACAAGAAAAATAGTATAAAGGACTCTAATGCTGCAATTAAGAAATATACTACTCAACAAAATAATGTCAAGAATAATAGGGAATATGAATCGTTGACTAAGGAAATTGAGTTTCAGAATCTTGAAATCCAACTATCTGAAAAGAGAATCAAGGAATATTCGGCCGAAATTGTCAATAAAAAAATGATCATTGAGGCTGCAAGAGGAAGTTTTAATGAACGAAAGCAAGATCTTGAATTGAAGAAAAAGGAGTTGGATGGCATCGTTGAAGAAACTCAAAAGGAAGAGCAGATTTTAATGAAAAAGTCAGAAGAAGCCGGTCAAATCATTGAAAGCAGATTACTGACTGCATACAAGAAAATCAGGAATAATGCCCGTAATGGATTGGCGGTGGTTACTGTTCAAAGAGATTCCTGTGGTGGTTGTTTCAACTATATTCCTCCACAACAACAGTTGGATGTTCGTCAAAGAAAAAAAGTAATTGTTTGTGAACATTGCGGACGAATTTTGGTAGATCCGGATATCATCGGATAAATTAATCAGTTAAAGAATAATGAAAAGGGATTTCAAATACATGATTTGAAGTCCCTTTCTTATTATAGAGATGACAGGGGCATGATAAAAAAACATATTCCATTTATTTTGGCGATGATTTCAATGTTTTTTACATTGAATGTGTCGGCGAACTTTATTGTAAATGAGAATTGCATTTCGGCCTATAATAAAATCATATCCTTGAGAATAGAGGAGGGAAAGGCCTTGATTGAAAAGGAAAAGGTGGCCAACCCTACTAATGATATGATCTGTTATCTGGAGGATTATATTGATTTCATTACGTTGTTTGTCTCTGAAAACGAGAAGGACTACAACCGGCTGAAAGGCAATTTGGACAAACGGTTGGTTCAATTGAAGAACAGCGATGCAAATTCTCCATTTTATCTTTACACTAGAGCCGATGTTTATTTGCATTGGGCAATTATCAGAATAAAGTTCAAGGAATATTTTACAGCAGCAATTGAAATTAAAAAGGCCTTCAATCTTTTGGAGGAAAACCGCCAACGCTTCCCATGGTTCAAGGCGAACAACAAGGGGTTGGGGTTTTTGCATGCCATTGCCGGTGCCATTCCCGATAACTATAAATGGCTTGCCAAAATGGTTGGCATAAAAGGTACGATCAAGCAAGGTGTTGGTGAATTGAAGGAACTGTTGGAATTCGTGAAAACCTCCGACTACAAATTCATGCATGATGAGGTGTTCTTTATCTTGGTTCTGGTGGAATGGAATTTGCAAAAGGATGAAGATGAAGCCTCCAAACTCTTGCAAAACACAGATTTCGCCAATACAGACAATCCTTTTCTGCTCCTTGCGAAGGCAAATATAGCCATGAAAACAGGGCACAATGATGGCGCAATACAGATGCTGATGAACAGGCCGAAGTCGAATGATTTGTATCCCTATAATTACCTCGATTTCATGACCGGTGTCGCAAAATTAAACCGTTTGGATGTTGATGCAAGCGACTATTTCCAGAATTTCATCCAGCACTTCAACGGTAAGAACTATATCAAGGCGGCATGGCAAAAGTTGGCCTGGATAGCCTTGATAAACAAGGATTCTGCGCAATATATGTCCCTGATAAAAAACTGCATCGGCCAAGGAGATGACAGTGTGGACGAGGAAAAGGAGGCCATGAAAGAGGCCATGACCAATGAGCAGCCCAATGTGATGCTTCTTGAGGCAAGGTTGCTTTGCGATGGTGGATATTACGATAAAAGCATCGCTGCCATTGCCGGAATGAAGTCCTCGGATTTCAAGAAATTCAAGGACCAGCTTGAGGTGACCTATCGCATGGGCAGGATTTACCATCTGATGGGCGACCACCAAAGGGCTACGGAATATTACCAGAAGACGCTCCAAAATGGCAGCACTTCCAGCTATTATTTCGCCGCCAATTCGGCCTTGCAGATAGGGCTTATCAATGAAAAGCTGGGCAATAAAACCCAAGCCATCCAATATTACAAGTCCTGTTTAAAGCTCCGAAACCATGATTATCAGAACAGCATCGACCAAAAGGCCGAAGCAGGATTGGACAGGATGGAGGCAAAATAGCTCAATTTAATTAATAAAAAGGTGTAGACCAGACATCATGGTAGGTGTAGGTTTTGATTTTGCCATCCCGAACGCTGTGATGTCGTGTGTGTAATTTGATTATGGCATCCCCAATGCTGTGATGGTAGGTGTGCAATTTGATTATGGCATCCCCAATGCTGTGATGGTAGGTGTGTAATTTGATTATGGCATCCCCAATGCTGAGATGGTAGGTGTGTAATTTGATTATGGCATCCCGAACGCTGTGATGGTAGGTGTATAATTTAATTATGGCATCCCCAACGTTTATTATGCCTTAATTGCTTTTGAGGGTGTCATTCCCAATAGCTCGTATGGCAGAGTGATTTTATTTTTGAAAATCAGCGATGGAGTTAATCCCATCATTCATAATTACAATGTCATTGTGAAGGCGTTTTATGGCCGAACATATTCTGAAGGTATCATGTTTTGTTTGGAATACGGTATTGTTGATTTTCACGAGGTCATTCTTATTTTCACTTATTTGTCTTGAAAAATTTGTGATGGATTGAACTTTTGGAACATGGAAGATTGGTTATTTGAGGAAAGATATTTCGAAGCTGCTGCCATCGGACATAGCCCTGACATGCCCAGCTTATCCTGCCATTACGAAGGCCAAGGTGTTTGGCGGCAGATAATCGATGGCTGGCAGGACGGGCATGATACGAGAACGACCCATAGGCTCCAAAAGAAAATCAAAAATAGGAGGGAGGTTTTAAAAAATCTTCTTGAGGGTGTCGAAAATGATTTTGAAATCGGACAGCAGGCTTTTATCTTTGATGTATTGAAGATTGAGGGCGAGTTTTGCCGGCATTATTTCCTCGATATAGAGCTTTTCTGGGTTGGGATGATTGCCCAACAATTCGTTTTCGTCAGAATATTTGATGCTGGCATAATCGGTGATGCCGGGCTTGATGGAGAGCACGTTCATCTGTTCGGGGCTATACATTTTTACGTATCGCCGAACCTCTGGACGTGGGCCCACGAGGCTCATGTCGCCAAGAAAAACATTGAGAAGTTGTGGCAGTTCGTCGAGCTTGTATTTGCGCAGGAACAGGCCCGATTTGGTGATTCGATTATCGTTGGCGCCTACGGTAAGGAGCCCTTTTTTGTCGGCATTTACATGCATCGTCCTGAATTTGAAGAGCTTGAAATCGGTGTTTCCTTTGCCTACCCTCACCTGACGATAGAAGATTCCTCCCTTCGAATCGAACGTTACCCAGAGGGCGATTAGGAGAAATATGGGCGACAGAAGGAGGATGCCGATGAGTGAAAAAAAGATGTCGAACAGCCGCTTTGCCATTTATTATTGGATGTTTTTTTCAACCGCATTGATGACTGCATCCAGCACTTGATTGACTTGTTCATCAGTCAAATCGAAGAACACAGGCAAGGAGATTTCGCGCGAATAATTGTCGTAGGTCTTTGGGTAATTCTTGATGTCGTAACCAAGAGATTTATAAAAAGACATCATTGGAACAGGAATGAAATGGACATTTACCGATACGTCTGCATCAAAAATATTCTGGATGATTCGGTCACGGGTTTCCTCATTGATATCTTTGATTCTTAGTGGATATAAATGATAGGAACTTGTTTTGATATCGGTAGCATATTCAGGGATTTGTGCCCATGCGTATTGGGAAAGTTTTTTGGTGTATAGCTCAAAGATATGTTTCCTTTTCGGAAGTGTATCGCTTTCATAACGCTCCAATTCCACCAACCCGATTGCAGCCATAATGTCCGTCATGTTGCATTTATATCCCGCTTCAACGATGTCATATTTCCAATTGCCCTTTTGCATCTTGGCCAATGCATCCTTGTTTTGACCATGCAAGGTCTTGATGCATAGGTGTTTGTATATCTCATCATTATCAAAAGGAGCAGGGAAATTAAGAGCAATGGCTCCACCTTCGGCAGTGGTAAGGTTTTTCACGGCATGGAAAGAAAAGACCGACACATCGGTCAAACAACCAGTCTTTTTTCCTTTATAAATGCCCCCGACAGAATGTGCAGCATCAGAAAGAATCATGATACGACCCAATAGTTTTTGTTCATTGGTCATCGGCTTGAAAAGTGTCTTTATGTCTTGACGGTTTACCAAATCATTGATCTCATCATAGTCGCAAGGGTAACCTGCAAAATCGACTGGCATGATGACTTTTGTCTTCTTTGTTATCGCTTTTTCGATGGCACTTATGGAAATATTGAAATCATCTTCTGTATCGACAAAAACCGGAATGGCACCGCAATGTATGATGACATTTGCTGTGGCTGAATAGGTATAGGATGGAACGATGACTTCATCTCCAGGGCCTACACCAAACCATTTAAGCATGATTTCCAATCCAGCAGTGGCAGAGTTTAAACACAAGGTGGATTTGCATCCTGTATATGCCGAAAGGTTCTTCTCGAACAATTTTGTTTTAGGCCCAGTTGTAATCCAGCCGGATTTTAAGGTATCAATAACAGCGTCAATTACCTTTTGGTCTATGTGTGGTGGTGAAAATGGTATCATGAATATTAATGTTTATATTTTTTAGGATATTGGAGGTGACAAAATTATTAAATCATTTGTCATTAGAATAAATGGATAATTCCTTCTGGTTAATGCTTATCATCAATAACGAATTAAAGAATGCATAGAAGAACACACCGGAAACGGTTTCGAGCATGGATTCTGTAAGAAAGTTTAAAAATACAATTAACAAGAACGCCATATAGATAAAGTTCCTTGATTTGAAAGCAAGAACGAATGGAACAACAAATGATGCCATAAGTAAAAGTAATCCTGGCAAACCTAAGGCAATAAAAGTTTGGAGAAATTGATTGTGAGCGTTAAGTTTTTCTTCTAAAGCGCCAGTCATTCCTTTCTCTTTGTATTTTTCCAATAAAACATCTTTCACATCACCGGTGCCAACACCAAAAAGGAAGTTGGATTTAAGAATGTCAATGGATGCCTCCCAAACTAATATTCTGGCTTCTGTGCTTTCAGTCGATTTTGTGTCAATTGCAACAGCCTTGTGTTCAATAACTTCTTTGGTTTCAGAAAACCTATGGTTAATAGGATTGGAAATTATATATTGAAAAAGGTAAAAGAGCGTTCCTATACTTAAAAGAATTAATGATGATCTTAGTAAATTCTTATGGATTAAGAAATGATAAAGAACCGTACAAAGTAATATCAATACAGCAACTCCAATTCCAGTTTTGGAACTTAGGAATATTACGAAAATATTAAAAAAAACAACCAAGGATAAACTGATGTACTTTAAGTTATTATTTAGTAAATTTGATTTAAAAACAGTAAAAAATAATAATATGAATGATGCAAAATTCAAGTACATGGCAAAATAACCTGGATGATGAAAAATTGAAAGATGGCCATAAAAAAATGCCAATAGGCTATTGTTGATTGAATAGTCATAAGCAGCATGGATAATACAAATAATACAAGCAATTAAACATCCAAAAATATATGCATAAAAAAAGGTCTTCAGTTTATCAAATGGTAAATGATTGAATTTAGATATGATTAAAGGAAAAATAAGTAAAGGTAGTTTTAATATGAGATCTCCAATTCCGTATTGTAGATTTGTTGAATAAATGATACCAAAGCAATACAACAGAAATAGCGATATGAAAAGTAATAAATACTTGTTGTTCATTAAATTTCTAGTTTCTTTTTTCAAATCGAGATGCAATAACCAAAACAAAAGTGAGGTACCAATAATAAATGGAATGATTTTTTTATTTAATGGAATACAAAAGGAAAATAAAACCAATAATTGATAAGAGCTTTTAGCAAGAAATTCTGTTATGAAAGATTCTCTTTTCATAGTATGTCAGGTTGTTGATTTATCCTCCAAACCAGATAAATAATCCCAGAATTTAGTTGCAATAATATCCCTGGTGAATTTATCTTGAACAAAATTGAACCCATTATTTCCTGCTGATATCCGTAGTTCTGGATGGTTGTACATTTCAAGCACTTTTTCTGAAAGCTCATTGTCGTTTTCTGGTTCAAAAGCAAAGCCAGCTTTGGCTTCGTCAATAAATAATTCCTTTGCTTCACCTTCTACACCTAATAATAAAGGTATTCTCATCGCAAGGGTTTCAAAGATTTTAGATGGAATGGCTCCTTTAAAGATATCTAATTTTTTAAGAGGAATAATGGCCCCATCAACAGAACTTAAGATGTATGGCATGGATGATTTAGGTTGCACTCCAAAGAAAAATACATTGTTCAATTTAAGATCTTCCTTGATTTTCAATAAATGATCTTTTTCAGGGCCATTGCCAACTAAAACAAATTTTATATTATCATATTCCATTAATCGTCTAGCAGCATTTAAAATCACTTCTAATCCCTGCGCATGCCCAATGATGCCGGCGTATAATAAAATGAAATCATCGTCTTTAAAGTTATTGTCTAATCGCCAATTATTGTTTAGTGTTTTAAATATTTCCATATCAACTCCATTGGGAAGCCAATAAACATTTTTATTTGGAATTCTCGATGATATGTCCTTTACAATCCCTTGAGTTTGACCAGTGATTAAATAAGACTTCCTATAGAGAAACTCTTCAAGAAACGTTGATATGTTTAGGAATAACCTGTTTGTTACCAATCCTAATTTCTCTGCGCTTTCTGGCCATAAATCAGAAACGTTAAAGATCATTTTTGATCCCTTGAATATTTTTAAAAAGTAAGCAGATATTCCAAGAAATAAAGGAGGTGATTCACACAAAATATAATCATACTTGCCTAATTTAAATAAACCGATCATGAGGGAAGAAAATACAAAAGAAAAATAATTCATCAGCCTAATGGGGATAGACTTGCTTTTACTTACAAAAATCCAACTTCGATAAACTTTCAATCCGTCAAGTTCTTCTTGCATATAAAATTTCCCTTTATATTCCTTATGGATTTCCATCTGAGGATAATTGGGCATGGCAGTAAGTATATCCACAGTTGTGCCCTTCTTGTTTAATCTAATGGCAAGTTCAAACAATCTGTTTTGTGGGGCACCTACTTCAGGCGGAAAATATTGCGTCAGGATAAGGATTTTCATATGGTGATCTCTCCGCAAAAATAGATAATTTATTAATAGTTTTGTTTCGGTAAAATAATAATTGACTTTGCCTTTACTACCTGAACAATTTGCAATAAAGATAATTCGTAACTTTGCGACGGTAAAAATTATAAAGGGAAATGAATATTTTAGTTACAGGCGGCACTGGATACATCGGTTCGCACACGGTGGTAGAACTCTTGAACAATGGTTTTGATGTCCATATTGTAGATAACTTGTCGAATTCCAGTGTGGACGTTCTGGATTCCATAGAAAAGATTACTGGGAAAAAGCCAGCGTTCAACAAGATTGATCTTTGCAATTATGGCGATGTTGAAAATGTGATTTCCATCAACAGGTTTGACGGAATCATTCATTTTGCCGCATATAAGGCAGTTGGCGAATCGGTGGAACACCCCTTGATGTATTATAAAAACAATCTCGTTTCCTTGATGAACGTGTTGGAGCTCTCCGACAAGTACGGCATCAGGAATTTGGTGTTTTCATCCTCCTGTTCGGTTTATGGCGAGCCTGATTATTTACCTGTCGACGAACTGGCTCCCATCAAGAAAGCCGTGTCGCCCTATGGAAACACCAAGCAGATAGGGGAGGAGATCATCCACGATTTCATCCATTCGAATAAATATAAAGCCATTGCCTTGAGGTATTTCAATCCCATCGGGGCGCATGATACTGCCTTGATTGGCGAGTTACCCATAAACAAGCCCAACAATCTCATTCCCATCATCACGCAAACCGCCATCGGGAAGAACAAACTGTCCGTGTTCGGCAATGACTACCACACCCCCGATGGCACCTGCATAAGGGATTACATCCATGTGGTGGACGTGGCCAAGGCACATTTGGTGGCGGTGGACAGGCTGATAAACGGCAAGAACAAATCCCCTTTCGAGATATTCAATCTGGGCACCGGCAATGGCAATTCCGTGTTGGAGGCCATCCAAACCTTCGAAAAGGTTGCCGGTGTGCCCTGTCCTTACATCTTAGCTCCAAGGCGTGAGGGCGATGTGGAAAAGGTTTTTGCCGACACCTCCCTTGCCAACAGGGAACTGGGCTGGAAAGCCGAATTGAGTTTCGAAGAAGCCATCCGTTCGGCCTGGAAATGGGAGCAGCACCTAAACGGATAATAGTTCCCTCCACTCCTAATTCCTAATTTTTAATTCCTAATTCTTTTAAGGAGCCTATGGCATCTTCTCGTTCCATCTGCGTCCCGCTATCCGCTGTAGCCGCTGCTCCCCATTTCCGATACAAAGCAGCGGGCTGCCGCTGCTATCGGGGCTATGTTTTGACGGCAGGTAGCTTCGAATAGGCTTTTTACAAGTAACTGGGCT
>CAIWCG010000268.1 GCA_903911135.1 uncultured Bacteroidota bacterium | reverse complement strand
TTGGGCGAGGGAGTGGAGTGGCGCCGAAGGCGGTTCTTTGCCGCCTTTGTCTTGCGTTTGGTGATGGCGGCAAAAACGGAGCGCAGCGAACCCACGCAACACCCCGACCCCTTTTAGCTGCCTTTTTTCCTTGGCTGCTGAAAGGGGGCGCCCCCAAAAGAAAATTTGGAATAGATGAAACAAACAGCAACGGCGACAAGGTGGGAGGCAATAGGAAATAGTTGATTATATTTGCGGCCAGAATTAATATAATATATGAGTCAAGAACTAACCGAACAGGAAATCATCAGACGAAATTCCTTGAACGAATTGATCAAGTTGGGAATCAATCCTTATCCAGCCGAATTGTATGAGGTGAATGTCAACGCTGCCGAAATTCATTTGAATTATGACAAAAGCAAGGGCGATTATCAGAATATCTCCATCGCAGGACGAATCATGACGCGACGGATAATGGGCAATGCGTCTTTCATAGAACTGCAGGATGCCAGCGGCAGGATTCAGGTGTATTTCAAGCGCGATGACATCTGCCCCGGCGAAGACAAGACGATGTATAACACGGTTTTCAAGAAACTCCTCGACATCGGCGACATCATCGGCGTAAAGGGCTTTGTGTTTACCACCCAAACTGGTGAGACTACTATCCATGCCACCGAATACAGGATTCTTTGCAAGTCGCTTCGTCCGCTTCCGGTGGTGAAGGAAAAGGAAGGCGAGGTGTTCGATGCTTTTGTCAATCCGGAACAGCGTTATCGTCAGCGATATCTTGATTTGATAGTTAACAGCCAAACCAAGGATGCGTTCATCAAGCGTACTCAACTTACCAACTCCATGCGTGCCTTCCTGAATCAGAAGGGTTATCTGGAGGTGGAGACGCCCATACTTCAGCCCTTGTATGGCGGTGCCATGGCTCGTCCTTTCAAGACGCATCACAACACTTTGGACATGACGCTTTACTTGCGAATTGCAAATGAACTGTACTTGAAACGATTGATAGTGGGTGGCTTCGATGGGGTTTATGAATTTGCGAAGGATTTCCGCAACGAAGGCATGAGCCGCTTCCATAATCCTGAATTTACCCAGATGGAATTGTATGTGGCCTATAAGGATTATAATTGGATGATGGACCTGGTAGAAGCCATGGTGGAAAAGATAGCCATGGACCTCCATGGAACCACGGAAGTGAAGGTGGGTGAACATGTCATCAACTTCCAACGCCCCTGGAAACGCTATTCCATGTATGAGGCAATTCAGCATTTCACCGGAGTCGACATTTCGCAAATGACGGAAGAAGAAATGTCTCAAGCGGCAAGGAATATGGGTGTAAAGGTGGATGCCACCATGGGAAGAGGAAAATTGATTGATGAGATTTTCGGTGAGAAATGCGAGGCGCAACTGATACAGCCCACTTTCATCACGGATTACCCGATAGAGATGTCGCCATTGGCCAAGAAACACCGACATAAGGAAGGCTTGGTAGAACGCTTCGAAGCAATATGCAACGGCAAGGAAATCTGTAATGCCTTCTCGGAATTGAATGACCCTATTGATCAGAGACGACGCTTTGAAGAACAATTGGAATTGGGCATCCGCGGCGATGAAGAGGCCATGATGCTGGATGAGGATTTCTTGCGTGCCATCGAATTCGGCTTGCCACCAACTGCCGGCATGGGCATCGGCATTGATCGCTTGGCGATGATCATGACGAACTCACCATCCATCCAGGATGTTCTTTTCTTTCCTCAAATGCGCCCCGAACAACATTAATAATTTAATTAATACCATGAGAAAAATAACTTTACTTTTCATCAGCTTTTTATTTGTAGGTTTCAATGCAATCAGCCAATTGTCAACTTTCGATGACACCAAGGTGCTTGCCAACCTGAAGGCACACATCACCTACCTTGCTTCCAACAAATTGGAAGGAAGGGAAACAGGCAAGAAAGGTGAAGAGCTGGCATCAAAATACATAATCGAACAATTCAAGAAGTTGGGCTTGGAGCCAAAAGGAACCAATGGATACATCCAGGAGTTTCCTTTTACCGAAGGGGTAGAATATGGCAAATCAACTGCCTTAGCTATAAATGGAAAGTCCTATGAGCGAGGCAAAGACTGGTTTCCATTGGCATACTCTGCCAATGGAAGCGTAAAAGGGGATTTGGTTAAGGTTGGTTTCGGAATCATCGCTCCTTCCATGAATTACAACGATTATAAAGACAAGAACAACCTGCAGGGAAAGATTTTCCTCATGGAACTTTCTAGCCCTGATGGCATGACGCCTCACTCCAAATACAAGGATTATTCGGACATGAGAACAAAAATCGACACCGCAATTTCTCGCGGTGCTGCCGCAATCATCTTTGTAAATTCCGATACCACCGCCGATAATCCAAAGGGCGATTTCAGCAACAAGACAACACCGTCTAAAATCCCTGTTGTATTTGCTAATAGTTCCCTTGCCACTTTGTTGAATTCCACCGCTACCAATGGAAGCATGACCATCGACATTAAAAGATTGACCCATACCGGTCACAACATCATCGGATTCATTGATAATGGCGCCAAGACCACTGTCGTTTTGGGTGCTCATTACGATCATCTTGGTTTTGGTGGAGAAGGCTCCGGTTCCCTTTATCGTGGCGAGAAAGCCATACATCCGGGTGCTGACGACAATGGAAGCGGTACAGCAGCTTTGTTGGAGATGGCCAGATATTTAAAATCCTCCAACAATAAAAACAACAACTACCTCATCTGTTCCTTCTCTGGAGAAGAAAAGGGTTTGTTGGGGTCCAATTATTATGCAAAGAACCCTACCATACCTTTGGCAAGCATGAACTATATGGTCAACATGGACATGGTTGGTAGGCTGAAACCTGATGAGAAAAGCCTTTCCATCCAGGGCACTGGCACTTCGCCCATTTGGCATTCTCTAGTTGATACCATCAAGCGCGATGGCATAAAGGTCAAGACTACCGAATCTGGAATAGGCCCTTCCGATTTCACTTCCTTTTATCTCAAGGATATCCCTGTCATTTTCTTCTTCACCGGCTCGCATAACGACTATCACAAACCTACTGACACCGAAGACAAGATCAATTATCCCGGCGAATTGTCGGTGATGAAAATCATCATTAATGTCATGGAAGCCCTTAACGATAAAGGCAAGTTGACTTTCACTAAAACCAAGGAAGAAACCAACGATGAAACCCCACGGTTCAAGGTCACTCTAGGCGTTGTACCCGATTATGCATACGAAGGAGAAGGCATGAGAATTGATGGCATATCCGATGGAAAACCTGCTGCAAAAGCAGGCCTGAAAGCTGGCGACATCGTCACCCAGATGGATGAAATCAAGGTTACTGACATGATGTCGTACATGAAAGCCTTGAGCAAATTCAAGAAAGGCGACACCGTCAATCTCAAGGTCAAGAGAGGCGCCGAAATCAAGGACATAAAAGCAACTTTCTAAATGATTGCAGTCATTGGTGGAGGTAGTTGGGCTACCGCAATCGTCAAGATTCTTTCCGACAATGCCAAGCAGGTAAACTGGTGGGTACGAACCCAAGAAACCGTTGACTTCATCAAGAAATACAACCACAATCCACGCTACCTTTCCGATGTCCCCATCAACAACGAAACAGGCAACGTAACCAACGACATCAAGGCCTGCATCAAGAACTCCAGCATCATCATACTCGCCGTCCCATCAGCCTTCCTGAAAGACACACTGGCATCACTCGACCCCTCCCATTTCGAAGGCAAAATCATCTTCTCCGCCATCAAGGGCATCGTGCCAGATGACTACCTCATAGTCGGCGAATACATGCACAAAACATACCACATACCCCTCGACAACATCGGCGTCATCACCGGCCCATGCCATGCCGAAGAAGTAGCCATGGAAAAACTCTCCTACCTCACCATAGCATGCCGAAACACCGCCAATGCCGCCACTTTGGCCACCATGATGAACTGCCGATACATCAAGACCACCGTCTCCGACGACATCTTCGGAACAGAATATTCAGCCGTCCTAAAAAACGTCATCGCCATCGCCAGCGGCATCTGCCACGGCCTCGGTTACGGCGACAATTTCCAAGCCGTACTCATCTCTAACGCCATCCAAGAAATAAAACGCTTCGTCGACAGCGTACACCCAATCACTAGAGACATCAACGATTCAGCCTACCTCGGCGATCTCCTCGTCACCGCCTACTCACAGTTCAGCCGAAACCGAACCTTCGGAAACATGATAGGAAAAGGATACTCCGTCAAGTCCGCACAGCTCGAAATGAACATGATCGCCGAAGGCTATTACGCCGTCCGCTGCATCCATGAAATAAACCGAAAGCTAAACGTCGAAATGCCCATCACCAGCGCCGTTTACAATATCCTATACGCCGCCAAAAACCCAAGCACCGAAATGAAAGCCCTCACAGAAAAGCTTTCGTAAACATCTACTCTCTTAATAACCATACTCATCCTTATATTGCAGCTCCCGAAAGGGTCGCTATCATATAAGCAAGATGAAAATAACCTTATCCCTTAATCAGCAGCACCTCAAAAACACCATTCACGTGGTTGCTTGGGTTATACACAATGATGTATTTCCCAACCCCCGGAATCATCCGTTTCTTCAGATTAAATTCCTCATCGGCTTTAAGTTCCAATCCACCCGAATAAGGCCCTTCCAGACTGTTGCTCTGTACCATATATAAAGACTCTTTCGAGGTCACTTTCCCCTGTATCGTATCCTTCGCCACAAAATCCGTCTGGAACCTGATGAAGCCTGTTTTCTTCACCTTTCTTTTCCTGATTTTCTTCGTTGGTGTAGCTCTCACGGTCTTTAATATCGCCACCGAAGTAGCTCTCTTTATCCAGTCCAAATCACCGTTGGTTTGTGCCAGTGCCTGCATCGCATCCACCACCATTTGGTCGGTATCCAGCAGCGTGTTCATCACCACTTGGTTGCCTTCGCTCACGAGATGAATGTTGCTTTTCAGTATGATTTTCGAATCGCTTATATCCCAAGCCAAATCATGCTGGGTTTTCAAGGATAAAATAGCATCGGCCCCGAAGCCCACATCATCCAAAGCCGCAGCAATGTCGGTTTCAATCATCTTGGCATAAAGGGCGGTATAGCTGCCATGAAACTCCCCAACATTTTTGTTGGTGATGGAAATCAGCAAATCCCCTATATTGAAGGATTCCAACGAATCGGTTATCGTACCCAGGGCAATGCATTTCTCTATTTTAAACTTCAGGTTCTTGAGGATAGGCCTTACGCTCCGCATATATCCGAGCATCTTTTTTGTTTTCGAGGCGTTCAATAAAATGGAACCGGCAGTGCCAATGATGGCATCGGCAGCAGCTATCTGAACTTCCCAAGTGTCGGTTTCGAAGGGGTCAGCAAGGCGGTCGTCGTAGTCAATGATGGAATCCCTGTAGGCATCAAACATCGCCATTACCGCTCTCGAAAAGGGGACTATCTCCGCTATCTTCATTTTTATTCTCATCGCCCATTATTTTTAGAACAGCAAAAGTAGCAATTAATAATACATGGTAAATTTTTAGGCAACGATTCTGATAGGGTTCTCCTCCTATCAGGTATAGATTTAAATAGACGATGACCAACACCAGTGGGGTCAAATATTGATAGCAAACATACTCCAGATGAGTCTAATATTAATCATAACCATCATCATTTTATTGCAGCTCCCGAAAGGGTCGCTATCATAAAATGATTAAGTGAAAACTCTCAATTAATAATATATCTTTGCAAAAAATTTTAATGACTTAATCTTCATTTATGTTGCATAATAGAACAAATTATCTGATATCATTATTCATTAATTTTAATGGTTTTAATAACTACCTGCTCTTTATTATTGTCATAATGGCTACAGAAAGTTGTTCAGAGGTTTACAAATCATATAATTATAAACCAAGCGAATCTTTGGGATGGTCTATGTCAAATGAACATGAAAACCATTTTGTAAATAAATATTTGGTTTATAACAAGGCTGATTCAATGAGCAAAGATACCTTATATATAGAAGTATATGCACAAAAATTAAATCATAAACCTTTATTCTCCGGGCTTCCAATTATTCCATTTTTCCCAACGTTTTATTTTGTTAATTTAAAAAAAGTAACCCTTACATTTGGGATTAGGCTAATCAGTAGGAAGGCAGATTTGGTTAATTTAGATACATCTGCCATAAAATTCATTATAAATAAAAATATCATTTTAGAACATTCAAAAATCATATCCAATGTTAATAATAGATTGCCAATTGATATAAGTTATTGTGATAACGAATACAAAATTACAATTGAAAAGTCATACCTTCCAAAAGAAATATACATGGATTTAAATCAAATTAAACTACCTAATTTGATTCCAATAGTTTTTAAAAGAAATTGTCTTGTTGAATATGTTCCTTGGGTGTCTATTCCAAGAATGAATTAAATGCTTTCAAATTAATTTTCAATTTACACCTGTTTTAAATTTGCAGTCCGTGCCCTCTAGCTTAGTATCTCCACTCCCTCCTTGATGCACCTAAATATTTTTGCGCTAAGAAATAAAACAGCCGGCACCAAGCCAAGAAAGCAGTACAGTCCGCCCAGCAATTACCCACTGCCCATAGCATCCTTCGGCGGGCATAGTGCTGCTTCGCAGAAAAGCTGTTTTATTTTAGCAAAAAGATTTCAGTGCGATTCTTTTGTTTCTTTTCTTCTAAAGAAAAGAAATTAAGGAAAACTTTGCGAAGCCGTCTGCGCCCTTAGCGTGAAATCCTCTAAATCCCCTCCCTCCTACCACATAAATATTTTTGCGTTAAGAAATAAAACAGCAGGCACCAAGCCAAGAAAGCAGCCAAGTCCGCCCATCAAATACCCACTGCCCACAGCATCCTTCGGCGGGCCTAGTGCTGCTTCGCAGAAAAGCTGTTTTATTTTAGCGAAAAGATTTGAGTGCGATTCTTTTGTTTCTTTTCTTCTAAAGCAATACTCCGGTAACTTTTCCAGGCCAGATTAACAACCGGCTTTAGAAAACATTTTAGATATAGCTGTTTCATGAAC
>CAIWCG010000267.1 GCA_903911135.1 uncultured Bacteroidota bacterium | reverse complement strand
TCTTCCAATCAATAGGCAATTTATTAGCTCTTGCTTCTGCTAATTGAATGAATTTATTTTGAGAAGAAGCATTCTTATTAAGTTCACGAAGGTGCTCATATTCTTCTTCAATCTTCTTCACGAAGTCTTGCCTCAAGTCTAATGATAGAAGGCTTCCCGCAACACCCACACTCCTTGAAGCATCATTGACATGCACCACCGGATTGCCATATTGCGGGGCTATCTTCACAGCCGTATGAACCTTGCTGGTAGTAGCACCACCTATCATCAAAGGAATCTTCATGCCTTCGCGTTCCATCTCTTTCGCCACATGAACCATCTCATCCAATGAAGGAGTTATCAAGCCGCTCAAGCCAATAACATCAACATTCTCCTTACGTGCAGCTTCCAATATCTTATCACAGGAAACCATGACACCAAGATCTATGATCTCAAAATTATTGCATGCAAGAACGACCCCTACAATGTTCTTTCCGATGTCATGAACATCACCTTTCACAGTAGCTAATAAAATCTTTCCGGCATTCTTTGAAGTATCCGTAGCGAGCTTCTCTGCTTCGAGATAAGGGAGCAGATGAGCAACCGCTTTCTTCATCACACGGGCACTCTTAACTACTTGCGGAAGAAACATTTTACCGGAACCAAAGAGATCTCCTACTACATTCATCCCAGCCATCAAAGGACCTTCGATAATCTCTAAGGAACGATTGTATTTAAGACGAGCCTCCTCCATATCCAACTCTATATAATCAACAATTCCTTTTACCAATGAATGCGAAAGCCTTGATTCTACAGATGCTTCTCTCCACTTTTCATCCTTCTCTAATTTCATTCCGGAACCTTTGATGGTCTCGGCATAAGTAATCAGTTTCTCGGTAGCATCATCTGTTCTGTTTAATAAAACATCTTCGACAAGAATCAATAAATCCTTTGGAATCTCATCATAAACCTGGAGCATCCCGGCATTAACTATGCCCATATCCATACCAGCTTTGATGGCATGATAAAGAAACGCCGAATGGATAGCTTCCCTAACAATATCATTACCTCTGAAAGAAAACGAAACATTGCTGACACCCCCACTTACCTTTGCATAAGGAAGATTTTCCTTAATCCATTTGGTGGCATTAAAATAATCCAAAGCATTCAATTTATGTTCATCCATACCCGTCGCAACAGGGAAGATATTAGGATCGAATATTATATCCTGCGGAGGAAAATGAACTACATTAACCAAGATATCATAAGCCCTCTTGCAAATATCTATTCTTCTTTGATAAGTATCAGCTTGTCCGGTTTCATCAAATGCCATGACCACAACTGCAGCACCATAAAACTTAATCTTATGAGCACATTCTATGAACTTCTGTTCGCCTTCTTTTAATGAAATGGAATTAACGATAGCCTTTCCTTGAACACATTTAAGACCTACTTCTATTACACTCCATTTCGAGGAATCAATCATGATGGGAAGCTTCGCTATATCAGGCTCAGAGCCGACAAGATTAAGAAACTTAACCATCACAGCTTCTGAATCAATCATTCCTTCATCCATATTGATGTCGATGACTTGAGCACCGCCATCTACCTGATCTCTTGCCACAGAAAGTGCAGCTTCATAATCTCCTCCAAGAATCAATTTGGCAAACTTCTTTGAACCAGTAATATTAGTTCGTTCTCCTATGTTCACAAAATTACTTTCTGGACGAACAGTAACCGGTTCTAGTCCACTTAAATGCATTAGTGGCTCCAACACTGGTCTTTGGCGAGGCTTGATACCTTCTACCTGTTTCGCTATTTCACGGATATGAGAAGGCGTGGTACCACAACATCCTCCAACAATATTTACAAATCCATGTTCTATGAAATCATGAATCTGATGCCCCATGTGTTCTGGCGTTTCATCATATTCACCAAACTGATTGGGCAAACCAGCATTAGGATAACAGCTTACATAGAAAGGACTTTTCTCTGACATCTCCTCCAGATAAGGTCTCATTTCCTTCGCTCCTAAAGCACAATTCAATCCAACAGAAAGAAGGTCAACATGAGAAACAGAATTCAAGAAAGCCTCCGTCGTTTGTCCCGAAAGAGTCCTTCCACTGGCATCGGTAATGGTTCCTGATACCATGATTGGTATTTTAATATTTCTTTCTTCAAGCAATGTTTGTATTCCAAATAATGCAGCCTTGCAATTAAGCGTATCAAAGATGGTCTCAACCAATAATACATCAACACCTCCATCTATCAATCCCTTTGCTTGCTCCGTATAGGCCTCAACCAATTCATCAAAAGTAACAGCCCTATAACTCGGGTCATTTACATTCGGAGAGATAGAAGCCGTACGGTTTGTAGGGCCAAAAGCTCCGGCCACAAATCTTGGTTTATCAGGATTAGCTTTTGTTGCATCATCAGCAGCCTTACGGGCAATCTTTGCAGCATTGAAATTCAATTCATAAGCCAAATCCTCCATGTGATAATCAGCCATACCGATACTCGTACTGCTGAAAGTATTCGTCTCAATGATATCCGCTCCGGCATCAAGGTAAGCCTTATGAATTGCCTCCACAATCTTCGGTTGGGTAATGTTCAATAGGTCATTATTACCTTTTACATCATACTCAAAATCACGGAAACGCTCGCCCCGATAGTCTTTCTCTTCCAGTTTATACTCCTGAATCATGGTGCCCATAGCCCCATCAATCACAAGTATGCGTTTCTCCAGTTCTTTTTTTATGTCTGCCATTTTATGAAATTTAATGTTGAATGTAATGTTTTAGAGGGTGCAAAAATACACTCTAGCAAGGATTATACCAAATTAAATTGAAATACAAGCTAATTACGGTCTTGTTTATTTATGTCATTCATTTTCAAATCGTTATTAAAGGTCATCATTTCGTTAAAACAATCGCCCGCTTTTTATATTTACCGTACCTTTGCCAACTATTATAACGATATATGGAACCAATAGACGCGGACTTTATAGAACAGACGGCTTTCTTCATGTTTAATCTTACCAAAAACCAACTGGATGAACGGATAGCAGACCTCAAGAATCGGCAGTTCGGAATTTATAACCTTATTACGATAAGCAATAGTGACTATAAAAATCAAGAGAAAAAGGATTATGCTTTCAGGATGGCATTGGTCATAATCAGGATTATGGAGTCGTATGATGTAAAGCTGCCTATGATAAGCATAAAAACTATTAAGGAATTGATGGCTGCAGACATCAAAAGCAGTGAGCGAATTGACAAGAGTATCCCCGAAGATGAAAGACTTGATTTCAGTTTATCAAAGATAGGACAGCCCCATTACATTGCTTATCTGAAAGAGATGGTTAGTAACGATGAAAAATACCATGAAATCTTTACCATTGAAGAATCTCACAACAACTATTTCTGTGTGACTGCCATCGCAATGATATATGTAAAAACAATTGAACGATATTCAATATTATAGTTCCTATAAGAGGACCATTTCTTCGTTGCCTGGTTGCTTTCTGTTCAAGCTTTGAATCGCCTGTTTATCTTGCCATCCAAGGAAAAGCATTGCTCAAATCGCCTTCATCAAGCGGCCCTGTAGCCCAAGCAAACAGCAATACATCTGCTCCTTTTGGCAAACCGGAGAAAAGCATCTTGATGCCTTTCGAGCCCTTTACATTATGCATCACTCGAGCCACATCGCTGGCCAAACACCAGCAGCCTTTATAATATTGAGCGCCAGGAACCGCAGCCATGGTAATCATCGCTTCACCCGAACGCCTCGTATCCCTGCATCCTCTCACCACAACCTTTGCCATTCGTTGGGCTGGCGATCTGGTGGTCTTGTTCGCCACATATCCCGAGGTGTTGAAAGTATCCAGACTGTTGCCGCAAGAATTTGCAATATACACCGCATTCTGTTTGGCCATGTATATCAAATTTGCAAGATGCTGATCGGCACCTACCGTGTTCTTTGCCGCTTTGGCATTGTCGTATAATATCTTTTCGGCAGCATACACGACACTGGTAACGGGAGGCGCAGGAAAACTTGGATTGCCCAACAACCTTGCCCATACGTTAGTCATGAAATTGAAGAAAATAGGGCGGCTTTGGGTGGTGAATTTAAGATTCGCCTTATAGATGTTCAGCGGACTGGCCACCATCACTTCCATATCGAGGTTATGCTGTGGCAATTGCCGTTTAACCCGTTTCTTTTCTCCCGACAAAGCTGCCAAGGCAATGATAACCGTCTTGGTTTTCAGGTTCGTTTCGCCATTTGTTTTTTCAAAGACAATCGTTCTGTCTCCGATTGCATAAAATTCATTGTTCATTGCACTGTCGGCTAGGAGGTTTGGGCTTTTTGCAGCCCTTCTGATGTTTGGATTTTTCATGATACTTTTTGTTTGATATTTATTGCATTTTTTTTGTTGCGGCAAAAATATCCCTCCAGCCTTTTTATTGTAATATAGCTGGATACAGTTTTTCAAAATATCCTCAAACATCCCACTTACAGGATACCTATACTATATGGACTACCTAGAACGGTGGGTTCCTAATTTACAATCGGTTCCTCGTAGTTCGGAAAATCGCGTTTCCAATGGCTGCTCATCACTAAGCTCTTCATGCTTTGCGACATCTTTGTTGGAATATCATAGAGCAGGTAGCAGCTCGACAGGTTTTTCTGAACTGCCGATTCCGATTTGCCATATTTCGCGGCTATCTGTTCGTTATCCAAGAAAAGGTCGTAGCGATTATGGGCATACAGCATCTCCGTCAGCGTCAGGTGTTTTGGGTTTAGTTCATGGCCCATATCCCTTTTACTGTTGTTGTGTGTGGTCACCACCATCACGTTATCAGAATTTTCCGCCACCAATATCAGCGTCAATTCATACCCACCCTTCACCATAGCCACGTTGGCCAATATGTCCCCCATCTGTGCTATGGCGGTATGCGTTTTCATTACCTTCGTTCCCACCTTCGTCACTATCTCCACCACCCTATCATCACATTTTCCGTTCACATCTTTGGCCACAAAGTGGCAGTTGCAAGTTTCTTCATTCATCAGGTTTTGTTTTTTTTGTTTTACATTAAGTTATTGCAAACAACCCATTAATGGTTCCATATATTGCCCCATCCATTTAATGTAAACAAGAAAGCTAACCATGCAAAGAAGTAAAATTAGCTTGTCCATAAGCAAAAGAACCAGCTTAGGAACCTATAATTTCAAGCAAAAAAGCAAAAATACCAAGCAAAGAAGCTAAGAAACTATACAAAGAAG
>CAIWCG010000266.1 GCA_903911135.1 uncultured Bacteroidota bacterium | reverse complement strand
GTCCCGCTATCCGCTGTAGCCGCTGCATCCCCATTGCCGAAACAAAGCAGCGGGCTGCCGCTACTATCGGGGCTATGCTTTGACGGCAGGTTGCTTCGAAATGGCTTTCAACATAAGGTTTCCTTATAACTTAGGCATACTTTAAGATTTTTTTATTCAATTGCCCATTTTTTGTAAATGCATTTTGATAAATACCATTTGCCGCCGATGAAAAGTAAATGGTATTTATCACGCGGCAAATGGTATTTCACCTGCGGCAAATGCTTTTTAACTCGCGGCAAATGGTATTTCATCCGCGGCAAATGCTTTTTAACTCGCGGCAAATGGTATTTCATCCGCGGCAAATGCTTTTTAACTCGCGGCAAATGGTATTTCATCTGCGGCAAATGCTTTTTATCACGCGGCAAATGCCTTTTCATCTGCGGCAAATGGTATTTATCAAAATGCATTTGCTTTTTACCTTTAAAACACCTCCTACCGCCAGATTTAGGATGGTGGAATAGTCAAAAAAAAGGTGTATCCATCGAAATAAGCTGTGTCTTTTTGGGCGAGGGAGTGTTTGGCGCCGAAGGCGGTTCTTTGCTGCCTTTTATTGGATTATGGTGATGGCGACAAAAACGGAGCGCAGCGAACCCACGCAACACCCCAAACCCAAAGAATACAAAACAAAACAGCCCGAGAATTGCTTCCCGGGCTGTAATAATTAAAATCTTTTAGGATTAATTCATGTTATCCAAAACATCCATTACTTCCTTCACATGCTTTGCTGAATCGTCAACCAAAGCTTGTTCTTCGGCAGTAAGCTGCAACTGGATAATTTCTTCAATACCACTCTTTCCTAACTTAACAGGAGCTCCAAGATAGATATTGTTCAAGCCATATTCTCCATTAAGTAGGGCACAAACCGGGAAAATACGTTTTTGGTCTCTCACGATGGCTTCTACCATTTGAGCGGCAGCAGCACCCGGAGCATACCAGGCAGAAGTGCCCATAAGATTCACCAGCTCTCCCCCACCCTTCTTGGTGCGGTCAACGATGGCATCCAATTTATCTTTGTCTATCAGTTCAGTAACTGGAATACCGGCTACAGTAGTATAACGAGGCAGCGGAACCATGGTATCGCCATGACCACCCATCAATACCGCTTGAATATCTTTTGGAGAACAGTTCAAAGCTTCGGCAAGGAAGGCACGATAGCGGGCAGTATCAAGGATTCCTGCCATACCGAAGACTTTCTTGGAACTAACTTTAGCTGTCTTATAGGCACAATAGGTCATAACATCCAATGGATTAGAAACAACTATGATGATTGCATTTGGAGAATGATTGATGATGTTTTCGGTTACAGACTTAACGATACCAGCATTGGTAGCGATAAGATCATCGCGGCTCATGCCTGGTTTACGAGGAAGTCCGGAAGTGATAACAACAACATCAGAACCTTTAGTTTTTGTATAGTCATTAGTGGAGCCAATGACACGGGTATCAAAAAGATTGATAGGAGAGGTTTGCCAGATATCGAGAGACTTTCCCTCTGCAATACCTTCCTTGATATCAACAACTACCAACTCGTTCACGAGTTCCTTGTGGGCGATAACATTAGCACAGGTTGCCCCTACATTTCCTGCGCCTACAACGGTTACTTTCATATTATTTTTTATTTAAAATTTATGGTCGCAAAATTAAGAATAAAATAACTATAACACAATGACGCAAGAAAAAATAAAAATATTACTCTACCACAAACTTTCCTGCAGCCAATATCACTCCCTCGTGTTCTAATTTGCAGATATAAAACCCCTTCGGAAGCGCCTCCCTGAATATTTTCATTGTATTGGATTTGTTGTTAATCGAAACACTTTTTAATTCTTGTCCTATTGCGTTATATATATGCAAGGAAGAATTAGTAGGGATTGAATCCAAGCGGAATTTAAGAGTCGATTCAATATCGAAAGGATTTGGATAGATATATACTGACAGTTTTATGGTATCCATTGCATTTCCTCTCCATTCGTAGGGATTTAATTTGATAACCCAAATATCCGGTGTACAAATGGAATCTGACAATGACAGGTCATAGGTGCATGAATCATGATAACCGGCAATCTGACCATCATAAGAATATGTGATGCCTGATATCGCATAACCATTATCAATGGTTTGGATAACAGAATATGGAAAATCATTTCTTGACCCGCCAAAGCTTTCCTGCCATTCAAAGTTTCCTGAACCATCGGCCTTGACTACCCAATAATCATATCGCCCATGATTGCCATTTACTTCATGATCATTGGAAAGCGATGTTCCAGAAACAAGATATCCATTATCATTTGTCTGAATGATGCAATTTGCTTCGTCGAAGTTGCTTCCTCCATAGCTTTTTTGCCATTGAACGGCTCCTGAAGTGTCTAATTTTATCAACCAATAATCATTATAGCTTAAATATCCGGCCAGAGTCACTCCAAAATCAGAATAACCTATAACGGCATAGCCATCATCCTTTGTTTTGATGACCTGACTGGCATAATCATGCTGATCTCCACCAAAACATTTCGACCATTTGATGTTCCCTAAGGTATCCAGGTTCACAACCCAGTAATCGTAGGTATTCTCTCCCAGATAATCGGTATGAAGACCTACAACATCACTGTCAGAGGAGTTGGTATAACCAGCAAACACATAGCCGCCGTCTTGCGCTTGAACTATGGAACCTGAAAATTCATCTCCGCTGCCGCCATAGCATCGTTCCCATTGTATAGTTCTGGAAGTATCTATCTTGACTACCCAAATATCAGTTTTTGCATGATAACCGGAAACGTCGCCATCATGTGAGTAAGTCGTTCCAATCATGATAAAACCACTATCTCGAGTTTGTGCTAAGCCATACATCTTGTCATCCAGATAGCCGCCAAATGTTTTTTGCCATTGTATGCTCCCCATGCTGTCAATCTTTACCAACCAATAATCTGCACTGTAATAATTCACATTGCCTATGTTGTCTCCATCCTTGGACCATGAATAACCGCCAATTGCATAGCCTCCATCGAATGTTTTTATCATCGCACTTGCCATGTCATCCTGTGTTCCTCCTATACATTTCTGCCATTGAAGCTGTCCGTTGGCATCCGTTTTCAATAATACGATATCATAATTGACTCCCAATGAATCATGCAGATGTGCAATGTCACCATCCAAGGAATTGCTCGAACCAGCTATCAAATATCCGCCATCATCCGTCTGCAAGATGGTTTTACCAATATCTACACCCTTTCCGCCGAAACATTTTGCCCATTGTGTGGTTGGTTGGGCAAAAATTAAGGACGACAACAGCAATAAAAATACTGATAAAGCGCGCTTTTGCATGTGTGCGAAGATATATATTCAATAATTAAAGAAACTGTTTTATGGTTACTTATAGTATCCATCAAATATATTTGCCTGTTATTATCATTGGTGCTTTCAATAATTCATCTTTATCCTATCTCAAATAAAAATAAAGAAAAACTGATATAAATCATGTCAATTAATGAGATATGTCAAGATTGATTTACTTGCTGTATGATACTTTTGCCGCCAATTAACAATAATAAATATTAAAAAAATGAAATCAGTAACTAAAAACATGAAATTAAGACTTAAGAGCTTAGCAATCGTAAACATTTTCCTTTTCGCATTGGCCATTGGTCTCCCTATCGTATCGCTTACATCATGCGGTTCAGGAAATGATGAAAAAAAGACAGAAGGTACAGAAGGTAAAGGTGACGAAAAAGGTGGAAAAACTGCTGCCACCGAAGATGATGGTAAAGGAATTGGACCAGTTAAGAGCGTAGAGGTAGGTGCATTGGATGATGCCAAGGCTGAAGCTGGAAACAAGTTGTTTCAGGCTAAATGCGTATCTTGTCATAAGCTCACTGATGCTAAACTTGTTGGACCGGGCTTGAAAGACGTTACCAAAAGACGTAAGGCTGAATGGATCATGAACCAAATCCTGAACCCTCTTGAAATGACTCAGAAAGATCCTGTCTGTAAGGAGTTGCTTGCTAAATATCTTGTTCAGATGACGAACCAAAACGTTACGCAAGACGAGGCAAGAAGCATCTATGAATTCTTCAGAAAGAATGATGCTCAATAAGATTTAGCAGATATAAGCTGAAATCAGAAATCGCGATGGATAATCTTATCCATCGCGATTTTTTTATTTTGCCATGCTAAGGAAAAACGGCAAAGCCATTGCAAACAGGATAACCAAAACCAGCACCATCACCGAATAAGGGTTGGCAAAGTTTACGGTCCAGCCCATAGACTCGATGCGTTTTGGGGGAAAGATCCTTTTGTCGCTGGGATTATAATAAAATACGCCCCATTTCCAGTTGTTCGGGTCGTCATGCATCCTATTAAGTTCTTCCTGGTTTGCTTTTGGCTTAGAAATCAGCCTGATGATGATCAACACATTAAGCAAAGCGATGACAGCGATGTTAATATAAAGATTCAGGCTGTCTTCCAAGGGGTACTTGATGAGAATTACAACATAAGCCGCATCAATGATCCCTAAAATGATTCCTTTTAAGGCTTTCTGGGTAGAATGCCTGATGAAAGTCCAGATGAAAATGGGCAGATAGGCCAAGACAGCGATGGATGCAAGATATTTTTCCATGATATTTTATGATTTTTTAGATATGTTTGTGAGTGCAAAATTACAAAATTGTTCATTCATACGAATCAAATCTTGAAAAAACGGCCCTTCCCTCCTATCTTTCATCAGAATTTTCCTACTCCCTATATATACAGTATCAAAATGCCTGATTTTCTAGCTGATAGGCTTGATATAATGTTCCTTTACCAGATAATTCAGCAGTTCGGTGGTGGTGTGGGTATCGGTTTTCGAGCGCATTATCTCCAGTCGTTTCTGCACGAAGCGAAGATTCTGATTGATGCCTTTCCCCGCTTGTACATCGCTGTCGCCTTGCTGTTTCCGCAGGATAATATGCACGTCATCGGCGTCCATTTTAATCTTGATATGGTCTAAATCCACATACGTATTCACCCGTTGGTTTTGCGCCTCATAATCGGCCAGGTTCAGCTCCTGGAAATAGGGCAAATCAC
The DNA here is from genome assembly GCA_903911135.1 of uncultured Bacteroidota bacterium. Classification (GTDB taxonomy): domain Bacteria; phylum Bacteroidota; class Bacteroidia; order AKYH767-A; family JABDAW01; genus JABDAW01. The sequence goes on along the minus strand of CAIWCG010000266.1, from coordinate 10,333 downwards.
TTCTGACAGTAAGCAAAGCCTGCATCACGGTCGTTTCATCGGCATCAATGTTCAGGTATCCGTTTACGCCGCCTTTATACCAATGTTCCATCGTTTCCCTGTCTTCATTAAAACCCATTACTATAAGCCGAATTTCTGGCAATTCCCTGATGATTTGAGCCACCATCTTCCGTTCCGTCTTGTCTTGGTTTTCAATGCATAATATCGCCACATTGATGGGATGTTCCTGATGAAGTTCCATGATGTCGCGCCCATTCTTTGCCATCCTGATGCTGCCGTTGAAGCCCATTTCGTGAATGATTTGCTTCAGGCCGGCATTGACAATCTTATACTTGCCCGAGATGACCACGTTAAAGTCCTTGACGGACGAATCCTTGAATAAAAGTTCTTTTTTAGACATGTCGTTTTATTTCTTGACTGCAAAGATAACATAACTTGCATCAAGATTTTTTAATTTTATCCGGTTATTTTCGCAATAAGGGTAAATTTCGTATAATTACCCCAAGTATTTTCGTATAATTACCTTGTTATGGCTTATGAGATGCTGTAGTTTTGCCAACGAAAAAAGAGCAAGACAATTATAAACCAAGATAACTTAAAAGACATGAACGCCCAGAACAATAATAATTTGATGAATGATAGTGCTGCCGCAGCGAGCAATCCTATCATTTATAGAATCAAGAATGTAGAAAATACTTCTTTTGATCAAAATAAGATGATTAAGCCCGTAAGATTAAAGTTTGTTGCTCTTGATAAGATGATTAAGCCCGAAAGATTAAAGTTTGTTGCTCTTGATAAGATGATTAAGACCGAAAAATTAAACTTTGTTGGTCTTGATAAGATGATTAAGACCGAAAGATTAAACTTTGTTGCTCTTGATAAGATGATTAAGCCCGAAAGATTAAAGTTTGTTGCATCTGATAAGATGATTAAGCCCGAAAGATTAAAATTGGTGAATTAGATAACCATTAACAGTTGTTGTAATCACCTTAAAAATAGCCAAAACAAAGTAAATTCATAAGAAATTAAAAAATATACGATATGGCAGCACCAAGAAGATTATGGCATTATTTAATCAATACCTTTTTAGTTTGCACTCAATTCTCCTATCGCTCCATGAAGAAGATTGGAGATTTTACTGTTAACGCCTTGTTTGCAGTATCATCCACACCCTTCTTTTATGATCTCTATACCGCATTGGTAGAACCCGTAAATGATTTTAAAGCTAAATACTTGGCATGGGTAACGGCCTTGGGAGAACAAGAAAGTGACACCACAGCCTTATATTTGGAGATAGAATCGCTTCGTTCGGAGAAGATCAGGAAATGGGATATCAAGATTCAGTCTGTTTATGACATCAAGACACCTGGCTACGTCCGTTTATTGCCCAATAGAAGAAAACCATTTCAAGTTGGCAGCCAAGAAGATATCATGACAACGGTACAGGCATTAGGCGAACGATTGATAGGCGAAACGGCATTGGTGCCACTGAAGGTAGAAGTAATGGCATTTGGAGTAACAATGCAGGAATTATATGATGAACAGAAGGCTTCCATAGGTCTCTCCGGAACATCGAGCACAGCAGTGGAAGAAGCAAGAATAACATTGGGACAGGAGCTGTTCAGCACCGTAGGATTATTGATGAGTCACTTCAAGACTAATCCTGAAAGCATAGCAAGTTTCTTTGATTTACAAACGATTAGAAATTTTGAACAGTCTATTTGGAATAGAAAGGTAGGTCCGAAGAAACTGATCAGTCTTTTTAAACGAACACTTGCCCCAACCGAACAGATCAAGATTACCAACCAAGCTTTGGCTCCCTTGCGCTTTGCCTTTTTATTAAATAAGGATGATGAAATGGGATTGGTTTATGTAGAGGTGCCTCCATTGAGCTCTACCATCAAAGAGGTTTCTGATTTTGGTCCTTCATCAAATATTTTTTTCAAAGTCTTGAACATCACACCCGATACTCAAGGCAAGTTTTTCCTGATCATCATTTAAAATTATAAATAAACGGATTATCGTTATAGACTATCTAATAAATAGTTTAATAAATAGATTAATATATACTGATATTCATATCATTAAAGCAATAAAATGGAAGCTATAAGCAAGAAAAAGCCTCGCATCAACAAAAAAAGGGTTGAAAACAAGCACATCACTCCCCTCCTACCCATGGGAACTTATATAGGATCGGAGATAATAGAAGGTTATGAAATCCTATTATTACCAGAAATGGATACGCCCTACCGCAGGAACGAAGCATTGAAAAAAGCAGAGCATAATGCCATTAAGGAAGCCCTGAAACGAGCCTATGAACTGTCGAAAAACGGAGCCCCTGACTGTGAAGATGGTTTTGTACCTGCCATGTCCATCATCATGTCGGCTCCAAAAGAAGAACCAGGCTACACGGAGGAGATAAATGTCAAAGGATTGCCCCCTGAAGCGGCTGCCTTGGCTCCAAAATATCCATCTCCTGCCGGACAGAAGTATAAAATCGTTGCCGTTTCGATGGAATGGACAGCTCGATGGGTGATATTGCCTGCTTCGGGCATCAATTTTCCAGAAAATGATGGCATCATCCCAAGCGGAATCATCAATTATATTGGCGATACCCCCATCGATTTCGGTTGTCCCAAGCCAATAAAGAACAATATCGTCATCCGAGACATGATTTATGATCAAGTGGACCATGTTCATGTGCCTTTGGAGACTTTCAAGACCAATTTGAATGCTCAAGTGGAGAAAATCAGAAAGGAAACCGAAACGGCTGTCTTTGAAGAGCTCGAGATGGATATCATGTACTTGCCTCGTTGTCCATTAGATCAGATTTCGGGTGGATTGTCCATTACCATCGGCTATCCGAAGACCTATGCCATCATCTATAAGGAGATAAAATACCATATCGAGAAACAGGAATACATCCCCGACCCTACTTTGGGGCGTGTGTTGGCCACCGTGTTGCACGATCAGTTTCGATATGAAATTTCAGGCGAATGGAGCTGGTCTGTGCAGCGTACTTGTCTGGCTCCAGCCAAACCTGTTGTCAGAAAGAAGAGAAAAGCGGTTGCTTCAAAGCCCAAGAGCAAACCGAAAATCAAAAAAGTGATTCAAAATATGGAAATTACGGTTCCAGAGGTTATATAACAGCAAAAAGATATGCGTTTCTTGACTCAAATCATTTATTATTGACATTAAATTTCGTAATTTTGCATTGATAAATCAATAGAATAGTCTAAAAATAAGTGAAATGAAAAACGGCGGAAAGATACTGTTAGCGCTCTTGGGTGGTTTGGCAGCAGGCATCACCTTAGGTGTCTTGTTTGCTCCCGACAAAGGCACGGAATCAAGAAAAAAAGCAAAAGAAAAGGCCGAAGACCTTGCCGATAAGATTAAGGATTCCGTACATGATATTGCCAGCAAGGTTACAGACTTGAATGATAGCTCGAAAAAGTCAAATAATGGTCAATCCAAGCGAGATGATTCTTTTGCATAAACTAAAATATACATTAATTTATAACAACAATACATCTGATAATCAAATAATGACATCATGTTAGAAGAAACTAAATCGAAAGTAGAGGAACTCATCGAGAATGTCAGCGATCAAATCGACAATCACATCGAATTGGCTACCCTCAAGGCTAGTGAAAAGTTGGTACAGGGCATCAGTATCGTCATTTCAAATCTCATTATTGGCATTTTATTGGTTTTGAGTTTCCTTTTCTTGAGCATTGCTCTCGCTTGGTACCTTTCCAGCCTTTTGGAGAAGCCCCATATTGGATTTTTAATCGTTGGTGGGTTCTATTTATTGTTAGGCCTATTCTTTTGGGTTGGAAAAGACAAGGTGCTCAAACAACCATTGCTGAATAGCATCATAAAACAATTATTCAAGGAAAGAAATGAAGACGAAAATTGAAAATTCCAAAGACCTTCGTCGGGAAATCCGAAGATTGGAAGGGGTAAAAGAGACTAAAAAAGCTGAAATCATGGAAAACATCCACGATATCAAGGAAAGTTTAAGCCCATTGAACTTATTGAACAGCTTCATTGAATCCTTATTCAATAAAAAAAACAATGGCAACGACCCAGCCCGAAATACCATGAACAAAGGCATCATGACCATCCTGGAAACACTTATGGTTAACCTGTTTTACAAGATGGAGCATAAGCTGGAACCGACCTTCGAGAAGATAATTGATAAAGTTAAGACGTTCTTCAGCAAAAAATCAGATAGCTAAGGTCCATATTACTTGAATCGCACATCATTTGCGCTGATAATTTTTGAAACTGTTCTATTATTATCCCTATTATTGGATAAAATGGTAACTTTGCACCGATAAATCAACGAATAATTTTATTAATTAATGAAATCAAGATTAGCAATAATTCTATTTTGGGGAGGATTATTGATATTGAATGTTAGTGTAATGGCACAAGAAGGCATTACTGCCCCAAGTTCTGCAGCCAAAGGAATCAATGACATAGACCAAAGTGGAATTAATGTGGGACTTCTTGGTGAGGTAAATGGGACTTTCATTATCCATCAACAAACTTATGGTCTCACCCGGTTAATGTTGTATTCTCCAAGCGTAAAGTTTTCAGGAGGAGCATACGTTGGGTTTAATTTCGAGCCGAACATGGGATTCGAGGTTGGAATCAGGACTTGCGGTGGAGGGCAGAACTACCATGACAACTATAAGAATGCATCTTACACTAAAACCGTACAGTTGTCTTATACTCAAATCCCAATCATGTTCAAGTATTTGTTCGGCACTTCAAAAATGACCTATTACGGAAAGGCGGGAGTTCAAATGGGGTTTTTAAACAGTTCAACAATGTCAATTAGCAACTTCCATGATGGAGTCAATATCGTACCTGACAGCATCTTGAAATATGGACAGAAAAACCCGAACCTGACAAGCTTGTATGAGTCTACTGATTTTGGGCTAAGATTTGAATTTGGTGATGATTTCATGGTTTCTGATAACTTTTACATCAATGCCGGTGTTGAAGCTTACTTGGGTTTAATCGATATTAATACACCGGCCTTACGTCAGGATTACAAATTTGGAGGAAACGATTATCCATATAGGTATTCTTCAAATTTCATCATTGGAATACAAGTTGGCTGCCATTATATCCTTCATTGATCCATTCAAATCATTTAATTATTTATCCTATTACTTCATATATATATGAAAATACTTAAAAATATACTCATAATCGTAGCCTTGACATTCATTATCACCTTTATTGGTTCATTGTTTTTGCCTTCCAAATATGTTGTTTCCAGAACAATCAAGATACAGGCCCCCATTGATACGATATTTTCATACACAAACAACCTTCAACAGTGGAATAGATGGATTATTTTCAATAAAGATGCTGATACTACCTTCATAATCAAGTATTCTGGTCCTGAAGCCGGAATTGGTGCAAAACAATATTGGGAAAGTAAGAAACTTGGAAAAGGAATACTTCAAATAATCGAAAGCAAACCTAATAAAATGGTTGTTTTCGAAGAACTGTTAGGCGAAAATAAATTCAAAGCTATTGGTACCTTTACTTTTGATGAATCAAAAGATGGTGTTTTGGTAACTTGGAAAGATGAAGGCGCATTAGGTTTTAATCCTATTGCACGAATCTTCGGGCTATTCTACGATAAATTAATTGGCAAAGATTATGAGGCTGGATTACAAGACTTAAAGAAGCTTTGCGAAGGTAAATAGCCCCTACTCCACTTTCTTTTCAGTTATTGAAGCCTCTTCTGGCTTGATTTCTTCAGGCTTTTCAACAGCAGCTGTTGGTTTCGCAGCTGGCAATGGCTCATCCATATTCATGGAATCAGAGATTTCCTTTTTTACGCCATCCATTGCACTTCTGAATTCCCTAATTGTTTTTCCTAAGGTCCTTGCTATTTCAGGTATTTGCTTAGTCCCAAATAAAGTGATGATTGCTAATACAATCAATCCCATTTCTCCCCCTCCAATATTCAAAAAACAAATTACTGATAGTGCCATTTTATTTTATTATGCCGCAAAAATAGACATTGTAAATAAAACTCACCTATTCCTTCAAATTATTGTTAATATATACCGGGTATTAAATGGAAATTTCAAAAGTAAAACCTGTATCTGTCTTGACATTAATTGGAATTTGTAAACTACGTGGTTTCTTTTTTCCTTATTTTGCATCGCATTCACATAAAAATGGATAAAGAAGAAAATAATCGGATATTTCTAAGTCTGTATCTGCCCGCCGTATTGATTCTTGGGTTGGTAATGATACAGCTATATCAATATTTTATTGGAAGTTTAGGGTTTCTCGGTATATTTCCTAGAAGGCTTTCAGGATTGATAGGTGTCATTACAGCCCCACTTGTCCATGGTGATTTCATGCACTTGCTTTCCAATTCCATTCCTCTTTTCATCTGTTGTTTCTTCCTCATTTATTCCTATAAAAATTTAGCCTATAAAGTATTCATTTTGATTTATTTGGGTACCGGATTGTTTGTATGGATTTTCGCTCGCCCAAACCTTCATATTGGTGCAAGCGGTGTAATATATGGCCTTGTTGGTTTTCTATTTTTAAGCGGTTTGATTCGAAAGAATACCAATTTATTGGCAATAGCATTGCTTATCATTTTCCTTTATGGAAGTTTAGTATATGGCATCCTTCCTTTTGATCTGAAAATAAGTTGGGAATCCCATCTTTTTGGCCTTTTTCTTGGATTCTTAACTGCTGTAATCTATAGAAATGATGGTCCGCCTCCGCCTGTTGATCCATTTGAAAATGAAGTAGAAGAGGAGATGGAAATCAATAATGTATCAAGAACCGATCAAGTGGATATCAATCAAGGCATAAACATCAATTCTGATACCCAAGAGATTTGATATTTTATTTCTTTACTAACTGTTTCATTTGTTCACGAATCATTGGTTTAAATTCTGGATTCAGTTTACTGGCCTTCTCCCAATCCTTATTCGCTTCAGATATTTTATTTAATTTAGAATAATTCATCCCCCTATTTATATATGCTAAAGCATAATTAGGATTAAGTTTTATTGCAACATTAAATTCTTCAATTGCTTGTTCAAATTTTGACAAATTATAAAATGCGTTTCCTTTATTATAATATGCCTTTGCATAATCAGGCTTTGCATTTTCCGCTAAATCATATTCTTTAACAGCATCTTCATATTTTTTCAAATCCATATATACGCTACCAATGTTAATATAGGCATCAACATTACTCGGTTGATATTTCAAATTCAAATTATAGTTAGAAATGGCATCTTCATATTTCTTTAATTCGAATAAGTCATTACCTCGATTGTAATAGGCCTCTGCGTAATCAGGTTTTAATCTAATTGCAATGTCATAATCATTTATTGATTCAACAAATCGATGCAGGTTTGAATAGGAGACTCCTCTATTGTAATAGGCAACAACATAATTTGGATTTAATTTTATCGCCATATCATATGCCTTAATTGCTTCCTCATATTTATTTGCTCCATTATAGGCATTTCCTAAATTATAGTAGGCGGCAGTGTAGTTTGGCTTTAGTTTAATTGCAACCTCATAATCATTAATAGCATCTTGATACCTCTTTTGATCAAAATAAATGCTCGCCCTATTATTATAACCTGCAGCGTTGTCGCCACCAAGTTTTATCGCCATGCTAAAATCTTTTAATGCCTCCTTATAATTCTTTAAATCATAAAAAGCATTTCCGCGATTATTATATGAAAGTTTGTCTTCGGGATATTTCTTAATTACATCAGAATATAAGGTAATGCTATCTTTCCAATCTTGACATCTGCTAAAAGTGTATCCACCAATAAATATCAAATAAGCCATCATAACACAAGTTATCAAGTACCTTGAAGAACTATATTTATCGGTTAGCTTCTTGTAATAATAACCAATAATAAAAAATATCCCAATAGAAGGTAAATAAACATAGTGTTCATTGATGATTCCATAAGAATTTGGCGCAATCTGTAGAACCATAAATATATTCACAACAAAGAAAACAATTCCTAATGCTACTTCCTTATATCCTTTCTTGAAAAAATATAAAACAAGTATTACTAAGGCTAAAACCAAGATTGGAAAGACGAAATATATTGAAGGCAATGAATTATCAACATTTAATGGGTATGGATAAATAATCGAAAGGTTGAAAGGAATCAATAATTTGATGATGTAAACAATCAACCCGTAACAAGCTAAAATCAACTGCAAGGATAATGGTAATCCTTTATCTGTAACTTGATAAACAGTGCCACTTTTTACTTGAAATGCGATTGTAGCAAAGATTAACGAGAGGATAAAGAATGGTACTTTCTCTACTATAGATTGCTTTGAAAACAGTTTCCTTCCCCTTAAATGATCCAGGATGAGGAGTGTAACTGGCAATGAAATGGCTTGTCCCTTAGAGAATAATGAAAGGATAAAAATGCTTAACGACATGACATAGAACTTCCATTTCGAGGTGTCAAGATATTTTAAATAGCAGCTACATGACAGAATAAAAAACAGGGTATAGAGCAAATCCCTTCTTCCGGCGGCGAATGCCACCGATTCTACCTGCATGGCATGAAAAGCAAATAATGCAGCGGTCACAATGGCTATCTCGAATGAGTTAAACAGCAATTGCATCAACCAAAAGACCAATAAAATGATTGTGAGATGGAGCAAAATATTCGTCAGATGATAAGGCAATGGATTTAATCCGGAAAAATAATTATTAATTGAAAAAGACAAACTTGTAAGTGGCAAATACATCCCATGATCCTCACCCTTAAAAAAGGAATGTTCGATATTCGCTTTTGATAATCCCAAATGATTGTTTTCAGTGATATAATCCTTGTCGTCCCATTTGGTGATAAATCCATTTTTTAACGCCGGCGAATAAGCAATGAATGTGAAGATTAGAATAAATAGGAGATACAGATATCGCTTGCCATCCAAGGCAGAAGCATTCAATGGCAAACTGGCATTATTCTTTTTGAGCGGCTTTTTTACTTGATTTTTCAAGCCACAAATCTATAAAAAATCAAATTAAAATGCATTTGTTCGCATTCATTGCCTTCTTTTTTTATATGTTTGCTTCTGTAAATTATGGCTGAAAGCGACAAAACATATTGTGCAAACTGCAACACTGATTTAAGTGGTGAGTATTGCAGCTTTTGTGGACAAAAACATCATGCTCATAAGGAAACCTTTGGGGAGTTGGTATATGAATTCTTCAGTGATTTCACTCATTTCGATTCTCGGTTTTTCAGGTGCGTCATCCCCTTGTTGTTCCGGCCTGGGATATTGACGATTAATTACATAGCCGGCAAACGGGCAAGCCAATTTCATCCCATACGCCTCTATCTTTTCTCCAGTTTTATCTATTTCTTCTTGATTTTCAGCTTTTCGAAAATGAATGAAGAGTCGATCATGAAACAACCAGTCATCAATATTCAAAAATCGGACACTTTAAATAATACTGGCGGGAATGAAAATAGAAATAATTTTAGCGTAGGCACTGGTCAAGGAATAAATTTCATTAGCAGTGACAGTACCGAAAACAAGGTGGATTTAAAACTTTTCGGCATCGATACCCTGATTTCAAATGGTGTGACGATGGAACGATACAATCACATTCAGGATTCATTGCCAACCTATCAAAAGGACCATTTCTTCAAAAGATATTTCATCAGGCAATCGTTGAAACTGTATGAAGAAGGTAAAAAGGATGGCGTGGGGCTGCTAAGAAAAATCATGGTTCATGTGGTGCATAACATACCCAAAATGCTGTTTTTTCTGTTGCCGATTTTTGCCCTGCTCCTGAAATTGCTTTACATCAGAAGGAAGAAATTCTACTTTTTAGACCATGCAGTTTTCAGTCTTCATTATTTCAGTTTCGCCTTCATTTTATTGTCCATTGCCCAGTTTGTCCTTGATGGGATTTTAAAAACTTCCTATTTTGGAGGCTTCGCAATAGTTTGGATTTTGGTCTATTTGTTCATCGCCATGAAACGGATTTATGGCCAGGGAGCATTTAAAACCTTAATTAAATATATCCTCTTAGGCCTTTCCTTCACCTCCATGATCGTAATTGCGTTAATAGTAAACTTCATTGTCAGCGCCATTTTTGCCTGATATCAAGCAATGAAATGTTCAATATCCCTTTGTCTTGAGTCAATTTATACTTGAAACCCAGCTTAAGCTATGGAAGTTTAACAATCACACAGCCATCATTCTCTCAAATTTATAATTCCTAATTCTTTTCTGGGGGCGCCCCCTTTCAGCAGCCAAGGGAGAGGAGGCTGCT
>CAIWCG010000265.1 GCA_903911135.1 uncultured Bacteroidota bacterium | reverse complement strand
TGCACCACTGTTCGTTTTACCACAACTGTTTGTTAGAAGCACCACTGTTTGATTACCGAACAAAGCCCTTCTTTTTAAAATTTCTTTTAATCTTATGTTATCCGCAGTTATACTGTTCGTTCGGAGCACAACTGTTTGAAGTTCGCAGGAAGTTTGTTCAAGGCGATTTACATTCATAGCTGTGAAAGTAAGTGTTTGCATCAATATCTAATTTTTATTCAACAAATATTTCTTCGTCCAGCCATATTTCACAAATTTCAATTTCTGATTTTGGATGCTCAAATTCCTTTGCAACAGTATTTATACATTCAACTATATAGTCCTTGTTTTGAACAGCACAAGTAAAATTGAAAATCAGATGTTTTGACTTAATGAATACAGTGTCTAACTTAAAGATACTTCTAATGATTTTTTCAAACTGCACCTTCTCGGGTTCTGACATTTCCTTTCTGAAATATTTCCTTGCAATTGCAGATAAGGTCATGAGAGGAAATAAAGTAATGTAGCCATACATTCTATTAGCTTGATTGCAATAATTTATCATCACTTCGTGAGAAATTTCACCAATGAATTCTGCGTAAGTTCTAAAAACAGATTTTCCAATTTCTGCAAATGCTATGATATGGACTTCCTTGTTCCGTAGCTTTTCATCAATATTTTTCCAATCAGTATAAACTGTTTTTATTTCCATTCAATTTTGTTTTTCAGTTGTCATGTCTTAAACGCTGTCGGTTTTAATGTTCGTTTCTTGCAGAATGTTTCAAGTTAGCAGTGCAGCCAAATAATTGCTGATAACGGTTTCGGGCTTGGCGAAGGTGGCGATTTTCACCACAAATGTTGATGCGGAGAACCAAACTTTGATTAACCACAAATGTGTCTGCGGAGCACTGAACCGCCACTTTTGCCAAACCCGTGTTGTGCGTTCGTGCTTCTTTGTCCACGAAGTTTAAAGACCACATTCATTATTTTTTCGAGTTTGTTCTTGTGTTTTGTTCAATGTCAATAAATACCATTATAGATTCTGCAACTGCAAAAACTCCCAAGACAATCAAAGCACCTATAATAATTGAAATCAAAGCAAAGATTGCACTGCCTTGTCCAAGAACAAAAGCAACAATTAAAGTCGCAAGAATTATTAGCCAACCAAAAACTTTGTATATGCCACTAATAGTCCTAAGTGCTGGATATTTTTTTTCTGTGTTGTCGTTGTCAGAGGAGCCAACTTCAATTTTAGTTGCTTGTTCCGCTGCTACTTTTTTCATTGAATTAATTTCCTTCTCGTAACATTCGTCATAAGAGTCGTAGCCAATTGCTTTAAGTGCAGATGACAAAAACGAATCAATGTTATCACAGTTATTTTTTGCACAAAATTCATTGAGCCGCTTGTTTAGTTTTTCGTTCAATTCATATTTACGCCTTTTCAATTCAGCGTATGCCAGTAGAACAGTGTTTGGCTCGTAGTCCTTCCAATAATCAATTATTGCTGTCAGGGCAAGAGTGTCTGTCTGTGAAATTTCTTTTAAGTTTCTTTTTTCCATTTTTTATAGTTTTAGTTTTGCCTACTCTGGTCGGTTTTCGGCTGTCCCCGTTTTCGTTTTGGTAACCATCCTGACAGGTCGGCTTTTTTCTCGCCGTCCTGTAAGGTTTCAAGTTTCATATCCTTCCCATCATCAGTTTTCGCTTTCAATTTCATTCGGCAAATGTACTAAAACTTTCATTACTTTAACAACCTATTATTTAATTATCCTCCTCACCCCCCTCTCCCGACACCACTTTCCACTTTCCCACCAACCCTTGTTATTAAGGAAAAAAGCATGAATACAGACGGTAAAAGCTTTTACCGTTAGATTTTACCCTTTTACCGTTCGTTGCTTAGAACAGATGCTTAGCTACTTAGAACGCATCGTTCGCTACTTAGAACAGATCGTTAGATTTTTAGAACACATCGTTCGCTGCTTAGAACGCATCGTTAGTCGCTTAGAACAAATGCTTAGCTACTTAGAACACATCGTTCGCTAATTAGAACAGATCGTTAGATTTTTAGAACACATCGTTCGATAAAAGGGTATTTTGCCTTGAAAAGCGTTTATCACCCATAAATGAGTATAAAGCCGGACAAGTGCCCCCTTCTACTGGATGGTTGGTATTATTATTTGAATTATATTCATCATTAGAAAAAGTAGTAAATTTTAAGTTTGTAGCAGTCAAAATCATATTTGCCCTTTGTATTTCGGGTCATAGTCCACCATCCATTCTATGCCGTATTTGTCTCTAAACATGCCGAAGTAGGAACCCCAAGGACTGTCGGCAATAGGCATTTCTATGGTTCCTCCTGCTGAAAGTCCTTTGAATAATTGGTCGGCTTCTTCACGGCTTGCTGCACTGATGGCTATCTTGGATCTGTTTTCATTTTCATTTACCGGTCCCATACTTTCGGGGACATCATTTGCCATTAAAATGTTTTTCCCTATAGGCAAAGCAATGAGCATAATCTTATTACATCTTTTTCGTCTATCGGAAATTCGGGGCTTGAGAGGTCTTTCATATGAATAATCCTGGAGAACTCGCCTCCAAAAACGGATTTGTAAAAATTGAATGCTTCTTCGGCATTTCCGTTGAAGGTGATGTAGGGATTGATAACAGCCATGGTTTTATTTTTTAAGCGTTAATCAGTTTTTCGATGTCGAATTTGGTCATCTGCATAAAGGCGTACATTACTTTTGGTGCCTTTTCGGGGTCGTTCATGAGTTTGCCTAAAATGGATGGGACAATTTGCCAGGAGACGCCGAATTTATCATCGAGCCAGCCACATCTGTTATAGGTTCCGCCTTGGCCAAGACGCTCCCAATAATAGTCTATCTCTTCTTGTGTGTCGCAAGTGACGACATACGAATTGGCTGGGGAAAACTTATATTCCGGTCCGCCATTGAGGGCCATGAATTTTGTTTCATTGAGCTCAAAGATCACTACCATCGGGTTTTCGGAAACTATCTTTGAGTTTTTGAAAATGGAACAGTAATGTTCTGCCGCAGCTTTGGCTTGTCCGTTATACCACAAGCAAGGGAAAAGTTTATTGGTCATACGTTTTGTTTAATGTTTATTGTCAATTAAAGGATAGGTGCGTTCGGTTCCTGGTTGTTCATTTCTCTTATGATACCCATCCTGCGAGCAGGATGTTTCAGCATCAGGTTTGGATAATGGATTATTTTTGTGTGTTTTAGTAGCATCAGGAGATGATTGATTTTCAGGAGACAAAAGTAAAGTTTAATTTCATTAAAAGCAAATGCAGGAAAAAGCAAGGAGGGAAGGTGCTGTTTTGGATTTGTAAACCTGTGGCTATTGTTTATTGAAATATAACCTACCTCGCAAAAACAATGACATCAAATCTTGGCGCCACTCTATGTTTTCCTTACACAATCTTTGCATGAAAGCTTATCTATATATAAATCATAATTCATCCTCAAGAAAATCCAGATATTTTAATCAAAACTGTAAAAACATCAAGGCAATAACTATCTTCGCACCCAAATAAAGAAACATTAAGGACACCTAACCCCGATATACAGGAATTGAAAACAATGCAATGGGGAAAATAAAATATGTTCCTTCTACCTACAATAAATGCATGAAATGTTTAAGTACGAACACAAATCGAAACCCTTACTTTCAAAAAAGAAATTTTTTAAACGGCTGATAAATAATATTCTGTTTGCCCTGGTAATTCTATTTTTTTCGCTTTTCATGGGTGTTGGGGGATACATGTATTTTGGAAAATTATCCTTTATTGATGCCTTGCTGAATGCAAGCATGATTTTGGGAGGGATGGGTCCTGTGGATATCCTACAATCAGATTCCGCAAAATACTTTGCCTCATTTTATGCTTTGTATAGCGGAATCACGCTAATCACTTCCGTTGGGATCATTATTTCGCCAATGGTACACCGGATGATGCACCGTCTCCATCTGGAAACTGATAACGATGAAGATGAAAACTAAACGAGTCACTGCGCATGATTGGAAACCTATGCTTGCCTTGTCGGTATCCCTTTTATATTAGAAATAAATATATAGACCTTAGCATTTCTTTATCGTCACAAATTATTCTTTCCTAGCAATATCCAGCCGCTACAGGGCTTTAATAACACCTACTACACAACTCATAATCAAATATAAAGGAGCCCTGAACCAAAACAATTTTTCCTAACATCTGATTTCGATTCATCTGATTTTCTATTTTTGCAACCAAATATCTTAATAAATAAATTTAGAAATAATGAGGAAAACGATTTGTATTTTATTTGTCATCGCCTTCAATTTTAGTGCTATTGCACAAAACACTTTCCAGAAATTATATACTCCTTCTGTTGGCGGGGCGGAGTGTTTCGGGTCCTATCAATTGAGTGATGGAGGTTATATATTTACCGGTATTACGATGGAAACGACCAATAAGGTTTTTGTCTCCAGAACGGATTGTGAGGGTACCGTTCTATGGAGTAAAACGTATAACAATAGCAGTACGATTGGAAATATCTCGCAACGTGTGATTCCTTTAAAAGCTGGAGGTTTCTGTCTTGCGGCGAGCATCGGGCAGTACAATGCCTATAATATTTTGATTGTTAAAATGGATAACCAAGGAAACACCGTGTGGCAAAAAATCATGGCGGGTAGTGGCGATGATGTCGTTAACAGCATCATCGAAACCCGCAGCGGAAGCCTTGTTATCGTTGGCCATACCAACTCTTTTGGGCAGGATGCCGGTTCTTCCTATACTGACATCTATATCGCTAAATTAGATGCTAATGGAAATTATATTTGGGGAAGAGCTGTCGGTACTCATGCCAACATTGACCAAGCGTTTGATGTTGTCGAAGCATCTGATAGCAATTATGTTGCAACCGGCAGATACATCGAGCAAGGTACATTTTATACCTGCCTTCTCAAAATGGATACGCTTGGCAATGTGCAATGGTTAAAAGCTTATGGCGATACCAATCAGCATACATTCGGATACGCGCTCATTGCCTGTGCTTCCGGTGGTTTTGCTTTGGTTGGTTCCACTACAATCATGAAGACCAACTATCAAAGCTATGCTGACAATTTCATCATTCGTACGGATGCAAACGGGGATACTTTATGGTGCCGAACCTATCGTGGCAGCAATCCTGATAACGATGAAAATGCTTCCTCAATCATTGAGTTGCCTAATGGTTTCGCTATTGGCGTGGCCACTATGTCTTATCCCGGTTCAGTGAATTTTGTTCCCAACAAACAGGTCATCATCAAGACTGATCTTCAGGGTAACATGACCATGGTGAAATCCTACAACGATGGTGGTTCTCATTATCCATACATCACCATGCCTTACAATAGGGTAGGGGCTTTGCTGTCGGGTTTCACTACCAACTATTCTTCCTCCATTTTTAAGCCTTTGCTCATTCGTACGGATAATAATTTCAATAGCGGTTGCAACGAAACTGATTTGTTAAGCCAGACTTATATGGAGCATCCTCCTTTCCAAGTTAGGATTCCGGCTTATGTTATTGCCAATGGCGGCAGTCTTATAAACTCCACCATTTCTGCAAATCTTACTTGGGTTGATTCCATGCTATGTTCCCATATCGTCGATAGCTGTTCCATCCATCAAGGCGTAGAAGAGTTATCTGCCAATGCTCATGGAAAGGTATGGTATGATCCTACATCAAAAAGAATTGTAATGGAAGGATTTGATTCGAATGTTACAGACGTGGAGGTATATGATTTGGTTGGAAGGATGGTGTACAATCAAAAAACGTCTGCACCTATTTCATTTCAAAAGTCATTGGTCGAATCCATCTATTTTGTTGTAATAAAATCAAAGGAAAGTATTCATTCCTTTAAGGTGTTGATTCAATAAATTGTTATTAACGATAACTTCATGAAGATTAATCAATTTTAGTATAACATTACCTGTTGCATTCTTGATATTATATTCTAAGCATAGTAACCAATGATTTTATTTCACTCCTTCTATACCCAATTGCACAACCATGAATATCTATTAGACATCTTTCATAATTCAAACCATAAATTAACGAAAATGCTTTAATTTGGCTAGAGCCAGTGAATATTCATATTAATAACCCCGCAATTAATTGCGGGGTTAATGAAATACACTATAATATGGGCTTTAGCCACTATATTTTAGTTGAATTATGAATGAGGTCTATTATATCCCCAATCCAATGGATATGCTTCTCGAACTAAAGGATTAGCAACCTATACTCAAATGTCGGTTTCATATACCAACTTACTAAGGATTTTCAATCTAATGAATCAAAGAACAAGGAGGCCATATCATAAGCAATGCCACCTATTTTGAAGTCAATTTTAGTTTTTGTTCTTCTATTTATTTTTAAAGCAGGGAGATAGCTTGAGCTATTACCAATGCAGCAGACAGGCTTTATTTGTTTTGCTTTGCCGAGTCGATGGAATCAGTTTTTTTTAAAGTGTCTTTTATTTGAGTGGTATCGGCCTTTTGTGTTGAAGCAGAATCTTGCGGTGCAACAAAGACAGGGGCTGCAGGCGCTTCATCTTCGCAAGGACAAAATGGGAAAGCAAAAAACATGAAAAACGCACTCCCAAACAATAACAGTAAGATAAACAAAAAATTATTTTTCCCCTTTGGTTTTTCAGATACATTCTTGTAAAGATAGACAAGCAGTCCGATGGTTAAAAAGTTTTTTATGAATTCTGCAATCGGTGTAATGGGTATCAACTGTCCGAAACAGCCGCAATTTCCCATCGTTGGTCCAAAACGGTACATTTGAACCGATAAATAAACATTGAAGACGATTAAAAGGAAAATGGTAGAAGGAATGATGATTCGTTTCAGATAATTGGATTGAAGAAACGCTAATCCGGTAGCTAATTCAAAGGCAATAATTAGATGTGACAAGTATTTGGTTTGGCACCAGCTAATAAAACCCAAATCATACAGTTGTTTTTCAAAACCCCAGATAGGTAACATTTTTGCTATTCCCGAAAGCATAAACAGCAAGAAAATAATAATTCGAATGGTCGAGGGCAAGTATTTTTTTAGGTGGCTCATATATTGTTTTTTGCTTGGTTACTACTTATCAAGAAGTCTAGTTATCTGCCGGTATCGTAAAGGTTGGGCGTGATTTGCAACCTCGATCTGAGAGCTGTAAATTTCCAATCCAACTTTTGTAGTTTTGTTTCCGTTCATTTCTGCTAGACTTAATGTTTTTATTTCGCGGCCAAAACTACAAAAATTACAACTAGTGCAAACATCACCCCTAATTATTTTTTTAACTATCCATTCCACCCCACTTATAATTCCTAAATCCTATGCTTATTTATAATTCAGAATTCCTTTTCACTCCAACAATCATGAAGCTAGGTGGTAGAAAAACAATTTTATTTTAGTAAATAGATTTAATTGGATTCTTTTCCGTCTTTTCTTCTAAAAAATAGATTTTATCTTCCCCCTCTTTCCTAAGAATATTTTATCCTTATAATTTGCAATAAATAAATAAAGCTCTTACGGAGTTTTTCCAATATTGTCATGGTATCTTGTTTCTATCAATATTTAGCCCTCCAGGGCTTCCAAAATCCTAATTTCCTCTCTGCGTTTTCCTTATACCTTCCTGTACGTTAAATATTCATTTACTTTTTAGAATCGTCAAAAATTCAATCAAAAATCCTATTTTCCAAAAACAACAAATACAAGCAAAGACTGTATTGTCATTTTTATAAACATCATGTACGGTCAGTTTCAATCACCTTAAAGTTGCCATCTTTAGCAAATCATAAATCAAATATAATAAATCTTAAATTCCGGCATTTAGTTAATCTCCCAAGTTCCATTTTTTGGCGGCAGCTTCCAAGGAAAAGGGAATCTTAAAAGTTGGATGCCTGGCATTGAATTTCTTAACCGCTTCAAAGGCTTTTGTCACCCCAAATTCATTCATGAACGTGAAGGGGACTTTCACGGATAAGGACTTCTTGCAAGATAAATCCAAATCTTTAATATTTGTAATTCCCAAGTCAATGATAAAAGAAGCCAATGAAAAATTGCCCCCCAGTAACTCATCCCTCAATCGGTCATTCAATTCAGCAGGAACTTCAACCACTTCATCTTTCATGTCAATATTCCAATTGGTTTTATACTTTACTGCCTCATTCAACAAGGCCGGCGTCTTTAACCAAGCCATCAATTTTTCGTGCATCTTATCCAAACCATGGGCCGTGATTGGATTGCCACCCGTTAAGTTCAACGCATTGAAAGACCCCACCCCTAAACCTAACGTATCACATGCCACCTTATCAATCTGTTTTTTATTTTCCAAACCCTTTTCCAAACACATCATCGCAATCTGGCAAAGCCCTTCGAAAATTTGAACGATAGCATACCCATAAGAACTCTTTTCCACTATGGTTGCCTTGCCAATGGATTTATAAAAGGCAAATAAATTCTGAACCAAAGCTTTATCCTTGCCAGTAGAAGGTATTAATTCCACCACAGGTTTCCTATCAGCAGGGAAGAAGTAATGAGCCACCAAACAACGACTTTTATTTTTGATATTCTTAAAAATCACCTACGGTTGCATGTGTGATGAATTGGAAAGGAAAATAGTATTCTCAACGCAAGATAGCTCTACCTACCTGAAAATACTAACTTTAATTGGTTCGTTTTCGGTTGCAGCCTCTAACACTAAATCAGAGCCAGCAATGTCAACATAATCGAGACTATATTTTATGCACCCTTTCATTATCTCGCCTTATTCAGGAAGGATAGCACCAGTATCAATGCTCTTATTAATCTTCTTCTCGATTTTCTTTTGTGCATTCTTCAAGGCAGCTTCAGCAACATCCAAAAGAACCAATTGAAGGCCTTTGCCAGGTAACGTTTAGAAAAATGAAGCAAAATATCTGGACCTATTTGTCCTGCTCCAATGACCGACGGTTTAGTGATAGTAATACCATTGTTGTTATTCATAAATACAAAAAATTAGTGTTATTCATACAAAATTATCTAGATAATCGGATACGACTACGTTTATTGAAATAAAATTCAACGGTGAAAACATCATTTAAAAGAAAAAGAGCAATGTTTCCATCGCTCTTCTGTCTTTTGTACCCCGGATCGGAATCGAACCGATACGGCCGCAATGGCCACAGGATTTTAAGTCCCGAAAAACTCGCTTTAAAACAATTTCTCAACTTACAATTTCCTGCATTAGGGTGCATTTTTGAACATTTCCGCACTCCATTCCGCACTCCAATAGGAAGGGATTCCTCCTGCAAAAAAGATTCATAAAAATAATATTTAACAATTAAAAATTTAGTAAAATGAAAAAAAAATTAACATTAGTACCAGTGGTCTCCAATCAAGCATTGGATAAGTCACTTAAGGATGGTGAAGAAACCATCATGAACGGGGTGGTCAAAAATGCAAAGCATTATGCCTCCAAGAACATGCCTACACCAGAAGGCGACAGGATTACTCCCTACGTGGAAGGAATCAAAACTGAATGCGAACATTTTGCATCAAGGATTCAGCAGGAGTATTTTCAATCTCAAACTCATATTCCTGAAGCCAAAATCAAAATCGAACAGGCAGAAAAAGAACTGCAAATGATTATAGATGCCATTTTGCATCTATCTGAACAGAACTGCAACGACCGACACAACATGAATGACCATATCACTCATGGAATGTGGAATAAGGTTTTTCTGGCATTGGTCTTCAGCGGAATCATTCTAGTCGGCGAAATTGCATTAAACATGAAAGCATTTGAATATTCAGGCGAAAACAAACTTTTTGCCTTGATTCTGGCCGTTGCATTTTCATTTGCCGTGTACTTCAGTTCACATATGCTTCCATTGATTTATAAGGAAATTAGTCTTCCAAGCAAGAAGCGACACTTTTTTATCGTTTCCATGATTGTTATGACAATCGTATTTATTGCCATAGCCATCATCCGTTCCTATATGCTATCCCAGC
>CAIWCG010000264.1 GCA_903911135.1 uncultured Bacteroidota bacterium | reverse complement strand
CTATCCCAGCAAAACGTAAGCATCAGCCCAGTGATTTTCGTTGTATTGAATCTCTTTCTTTTTGGAATATCGGCTTTGATTTCTTACGCCTTGTTGCCTAAATGGAACGAGTTAAAGGAGTATTATCATAATCAGAAATTCAAAAATGAAATTCAGAAGAGGGAAAAACAAATCGTGGCCTACGGAGCAAGAAAAATGGAACTTGAAGATTATGTAACTGAAATCAAAACGCAAGTTATCCGCTTCATCAATTATTCTGAAACCACCAATAAGAGAATTGAGAAATTTTTCTTCGACTGTGTTGCAAAGTTTAAAACGGTCAATATAAGCAACCGAATTGACAGGAAGGTACCGGATTGTTTTCATCAGGAAACGCCACAACCGGACATTAACAACTTAACCATTTCAGTAATTTATAATAACATTAATAATAATAGCAAATGAAAACAATCATCTTAATTATCATCGTAATCGCCATTGCAGGCATGATTGTAATGGTGCAGCATTCGGGTAGTCACCCGACCACTGAAGTTTCCGTAATGAGAGACATAACGGAAGCGCATTTATCCCAACCTGTCCTAACCGACATCATGCCTCTGTTCAACTTCGACCATGATAACGGCAAATGGAATGGAGGTGCATTTGACTTTACCAACATCACGAACGTAAGTTTCAACCTTTCAACAGTTGTAGAATTGCCTTCTGCCAATGAATGGCTTTCTAACGAATATTCAAGAACAATTGAGTTGAGGCAATTTCAGTACAAAATATCAAAAGTTTTGGAAGACTCGAAAATGGATTCCGTTGGCAAAGGGAATTCATCCATTTTCGTTCCGATTGCAAACCAGCTCAACCGCCTTTTTTATAGCAATTCTAACAAAAAGGAACTTTTGGTCTATTCCGATTTAATGGAAAACGACCCTCATTTTTCCTTTTATGACCAAAACAATTTGAACCAGCTGACTTCCAATTACGAACGTTCAAAAAGGGAATTCGACAAGATGATGTATCTGCACGATTTGAGCGGAATCGAAATACACCTATTGTATGAACCGCCTGATGTAGTAAGTGACGAACGATATAGGACAGTATCGGCGTTTTACAAAAAGTATTTGGAGAGCAAGGGAGCCAAAGTAACCATTTCCGCAAACCTGACCAGCAATTAACCACTAAAAACTTAATACGATGAGAAAGAAATTATGGGAAGTGTCCTGGACGATTTCATGGGAAATCATGAAATTCAGTTTTAAGCTGTTGCTGCTAGCAGTCTGCGGATTAAGCAGGCTTTTGGAAATCATTTTCCGCGAGCTTAATGAACGATTAAAAGATTATTTAAAACTTAAACACTAATAAACATGCAAACGATCATTCAAATATCAGAAAACGTTCTGTCCCTTCTTGAAAAGGGATTGAAGCATACCGTTGATTTTTTAGATACGGTAATTACCCAGCTTCCACAGAAAAGAAGCGAATACTCGGCTGAATTCACTTCGCAGGGAACCCTGCTATCCCCAAAGTTAAAGGGATTTTGTCTGACTGGAAAAAGAAGCCTAAGCATAGCGCATTCCTATCAGAATGCCTTGATTATTGGAGGCACAGGAACGGGCAAGTCCAGCGTGGTATTGATTCCCTCCATCTTTACGATGGAGGGAAGTTTCATTATCCATGACCCTTCAGGGGAGCTATACTTGAAGAGTTCTGGCTATCTGAAACAAAGGGGAGTAAGACCCAAGATACTTAATTTCGCAAAGCCGGAAGTGTCTACTGGATACAACCCGATTGTTCGTGCCAATACGTCCTCTGAAATCCAGAAAATAGCATCGCTGCTAATTGCATCCGCTTTGGGCAAGGGGAAAGACCCCTTTTGGAACATTCAGGGAACTTCACTTCTTGCCATGCTTATAACGATTCTGAAGAAACAGGAGAAGGAATACCAAACCCTTTACAACGTGAGAATGCTTCTTAACGGTCTAGGCAGCAACCCAGAAGTGGTGGACAAACTATTCAGTAAATATGCCGATGATGTATTGTTTGCTGAATACAAATCCTTCCTGGCTTATGACGACAAAATCGTGAACGGTGTCATTGCCACCTGCAAGGCAGCCTTGCAGCTTTTCAGCGACGAAGCCATTGCTCATGTCACTTCCTATGACGACCTTGATTTTCAGGAATTCAGGGACCATCCTACTGCCCTGTTCATTCAGAATTCCGTTGCCGACCAGAAATATTACAGCGTTCTAACCTCTCTTTTCTTCGAGCAGTTTTTCGCATTTTTGCTAAGTCGTTTTCCAAAGTCAACGGAGCGGGATATTTTCCTGTTGATTGACGAAGCCTCTTCGCTCAATCTTCCAACGCTTCCATTGGCAGTGGCGAATGTGAGAAAGCATCGCAGTGGAATCATGCTGCTGGTTCAAGATTTCAGTCAGCTAATACATAACTATGGAAAATATGATGCGGATGCCATCAAATCAAATTGCTTTGCAAAGATGTATTTTACAGGACAGTCGCATGAGACTTCCAAAGAACTGGAGCAGACATTGGGTCTTTGCCAGTTTGAGGATGAGAACGGAAAAAGGGTGATTCGTCCGCTTATGACCAACGATGAAATCCGCACCATGCACAAGGATAACGCCTTGCTTATTTCAGGGCATCACAAGCCCATTATGGCACAGCTGAAACCCTTCTATAAAAGCAGGCAATACCTGGAATATAGCCAACTTCCACCACCTGTGGTTAAAAAGGAGGTTTGCTATCAGGATATTCCTTCTATCTTATCAGCCAACTCTTCCAAATCCCATGAGTAAAAGAAACAACAGCGCCATGTGGGAATACTTGCAATCCACAGGTTTTCTGGAACGAGGCAATGATGATGAAATCAAAGCTGCCAAGAAGGCCTATCGGAAAATCTACCATCTGAACTACAAAAGGAGCCAACGGATGCAGAAGCCGGAGTTTAATGTGTATTTCTCCAATAAGAACGGAGAATTCGGCAGAGTGGAGCAAGCAGCAAAAAAGCATCATTTGACTGTGACGGCCTTTATTCGCAAATCCGTTTTAGCTTATCTGGAGAACAGGTACATCGTTCCCGATCCCTTGCAGGTTGCAAGACTGGAACGGGTACTTTCTGACTGCCTGAACGAAATACAGGGAATCGTTAAGGCCAAAGAACGTTTCCTATTTGACAGGGAGGATAAGTACAAGGCAATAGAGAAACGGATAGAACTGCTGGAAACCCAAATCGATTCGATATTCAGAAATCCCCCAAAGGCTCCATGATTGTCAAGGTCAAATCCTTTAAGCAAGCACAATTTGGCAACCTGTTGGAATACATGACAAATGAAAAGAAACGTCTTTTTGATGAGAAAGGGCGGTCTTTTGCCATTACCAGAAATCTGAAAGGACACAGTATTTCAAGGTGGGAGAAGCAGTTCAGGGAAAACGAAAGTTTCCGGAATGTGATTCGAAAGGACAGCGTGATATTAACGCATGAGATATTGTCCTGGCATAAGGATGATGCAGAGCACATTACCTTGGAAAAGATGCAGGATATTGCCAACGAGTATATTCGTCAGAGAAACCCTAACGGCCTGTATGTCGCCGTTCCTCATTTTGACAAGGAGCATTATCATATCCACATTTGCGCTTCTGGAGTCGAATATCACACTGGCAAATCCTTGCGAATTTCAAAGGAGGAATTCGCCAAGCTGAAAAAGGACATTCAGAATTATCAGTTGGAGAAATATCCTGAATTGTCCAACTCTTCCGTGGCACATGGGAAGAAGGAAAAGTCCAGAGTTTCCGACAAGGAATACCAGATGAAGCAAAGAACCGGCAGGGATACGCAAAAGGAACAATTAGTCGGGATGCTGAAGACCTGTTATAAAAAAGCCAACTCGAAGGAGGACTTCTATAACCAATTAAGGGAATGCGGCTTGACGACATATGAACGTGGTGGAAGGATTTATGGGGTAGTTTATGGTGACACCAAACATCGCTTCAAGGGTTTGGGATATGAGCAGAAGAACCTAGACCGATTGGATGTTTCAAATATCCGAGAAAGGGGAGTAAGGGAGAAGAAAACAATAGAGCCAACTGCTAAAGTTGAGAAAATGGAATCCAAATCGAGGGTAGAAGAACTGCAAGAGCTAAGAGAAAGTCAGCAAAACCAAAGGAGGGACACTGAATTGACCAAAACGAAAGAGGAAGAAATGGACAAAACAAGGGAGGAAGAACTAAAGGAGGTTCGGGAAGAAGAAAATGACAAGTCAGATGATAGGGATTTAGAAAAATAGTGATAGTATTGAAGTCCAATACACATCATCTATTTTTTATTAATTTTACCGCATAAGTTTTAAGAAGCAAATTACCAATAATGAGAAGCATAATCTCTCTTCTTCCTTTCCTAACGATACTTACAAAACGTCGCCTAAAAGCCCAAAATCAGACAACTACTGAAGGTTGCGTCACTAATGCTTTTAATACTAACCTTGTATTTAGTATTTTTGCGAACAGATAAATTTATAAAATATGGAGAATAAGGATATACGTTGGAAGCAGCGATTTCAGAATTTTGAAAAAGCATTTCTGTTTTTTGAAATGACAGTTGAAAAAGGAAGTTATTCTGCGCTCGAAATAGGGGGCTTGGTTCAAGCCTTTGAATTTACTTTTGAGTTAGGTTGGAAAACCGTCAAGGACTATCTATTTGAACAAGGCATTGCGACACAGTTTCCACGTGAGGCAATTAAAGAAGGATACAAGACCAAAATAATACTTGACGGGCATACATGGATAGAGATGTTGGAGAAAAGAAATGAACTCTCGCATACTTATAACAACGCAGTTGCCGAACATGCTGTTGAAATAATCAGGCATACTTATTACCCTGCTATAGACCAGGTGTATCAGTATTTTAAAGTTCAAATCAATGAATAATTCGCAATTTGGTTTTAAGGAAGGGGACTTGGAACTTATCCTAAAGCTATTTACAACGTTTCCCGCAGTAGAAAAAGGAATTATCTTCGGTTCCAGGGCTAAAGGTAATTACCAACAAGGAAGCGATGTAGATATTGCCATAGTCAGTAATGATAAACTTCTTGCCCGTGAAATCAATTCACTCCTTAATGAAGAATGTCCTATACCCTATACCTTTGATGTGATAGATTTTAACACTATCACTCATAAGGATTTAAAAGACCAGATTGAGCAAACCGGTATAGTCATCTTTGACCGCAAAGAACAAATCTTTAATGAGCTATCATTATGATTATCTACCAGACCAATAAATACGAACTGAGAGAAAAGGATATGAATTTTTACTTACAGAGCCGCATATGGAAAGGTTGGCTGCTATTCAACAATCTTCCCAGAAGATCCCAACACTGAAACTTTGCCCTTCTCATAGTCTATAAATGTATCGATAAGTTAATCAATAGGGATTGAATTGATTGAAGATATTTGATTGAATTTTCATCAACATAATTCAAATGATTAAACTTTACACAGGGTTGTGTTTTTATTAGACTGAAATAAGTTTGTTGTAAACTTAATTTAGGGCAATACATGCCTCTGTACAACATCGACCATGATAACGGCAAATGGAATGGAGGCGTCTTTGACTTTACCAAAATCAAGACCTTAAGTTTCAACAATTCCATAAATGCCTCCAACGTATAAAATGACATCCTTTGAACTTTCAATAATTGATAAATGGATTATGACTGGTAGCTCCTGCAAACTAATGCAGGCTACTGATTTAGATGGCGATTAAATCATCCTCAAATGCCTTGCCATTTTCAATAAAAAATGGCAAGCTTTGTAATTTGCTAGTACTCAACCAATGGCTATTCCTCAAACAGATTTAAACAAGGAAAATAAAAACCTACATGAAAAAGAAGATTTTTCCATGAATTGTTTTTTTTCAAGCAATGGTTTTGAAGTACTTTGCCAATATGAATTTAAATTAATTAAGGATTTTGTATTTGTAAAATTAGTGTCATTTTTTGAATATAAAATTGTATCGCAATCTATCTTTTATTAACATTCAATTGGCTGCAATGTAACAACTCGATAATATTTTCTTTATATTTCTACATCAACTTTGCGGTGAAAGTTTTTCATATAGAATTGAACAATAAACAACTATTATTTACCTATCAATATTTTTATAAACCATGAACTAAATTATGATCAGGTCTGCGAAAGCCAATGGGCTGACCACCCGATGTGACAACAAAACTAATATTAAAAAAGTGGAGTTCAGAAACCACTCTAAAAAACGGGGTAGTACTACTAGCCTAATAGTGCAAAATATTAAACAAATAAATAAATTAAAATGTTAAACAAAATCTTAAAAAGTATTATCCTTGTTCTAGTGTTCTTGATGGTAACGAATGCTAATGTTAAATCACAATGTTCCAATCCACCAATGCCAACGATTAACCCTCAAGGCCCCACTACATTTTGTGCCGGTGGAAATGTATCTTTAGATGCTGGATTATATGCAAGCTGGCTTTGGAGTAATGGTGCAACCAATCAATCAATTATTGTTTCCACAGGTGGAGATTATTTTGTAACTGTAACTGATACCAACGGTTGCACAGGTACATCTGCAATCACAGTTACAATCAATCCTTTGCCCACAGTATCATTTACCCTTGCATCTTCATACAACTACAATGATGTTATTGCTTTGACCGGTTCACCTACAGGTGGAGTTTTCAGTGGTACAGGAGTTTCTGCCAATGTATTCACTGCAGCCATGGCAGGAGTTGGAGGTCCTTATTCTATTACTTATACTTATACAAATATCAATGGATGCAGCAATAACATCTCGCATTCCACCAATGTTTTGGCAGCTTATAGTGGTCCGAGCAGTTCTGCTTCACCTTATGTATTACCTGTTGCGCCTGGTGTATCTACCACCTCGATACTATCAGCACCAAATGTAATTGGGAGTTATGAAATGGAGGGTATTCCTGATGGATTGGGCGCATTTGATAATAATGATGGAACATTTACTTTATTGGCAAATCATGAGATTACCAATACAGGTGGCGTTGTTCGTGCTCATGGTTCAATTGGAGCATTCGTATCAAAATGGGTTATTGACAAAGCTACATTGACAGTTTTAAGTGGAAGTGATTTGATTCAGAATGTAAATTTGTGGAATACAAGCTCCTCTACCTATACTACTTATAATTCGGGGAATCCATCAAGCTTAGCAAAATTTGGTCGTTTTTGCGCTGCTGATCTACCAGCAGTTTCAGCATTCTATAATGTTAGTACAGCTATGGGAACACAAGAGCGCATCTTTATGAATGGAGAAGAGACAAATGATGAAAGTCGTGCTATGGCACACATCGTTACAGGACCAAATGGAGGCACAAGCTGGGAGCTTCCTGCTTTAGGAAAAGCAGCTTGGGAAAATGCTGTTGCATGTCCGGTTACCAGCAATAAAACAATTGTTGGTTTGGATAATGATGGAACAGACGGACAAGTATATTTCTACATTGGAACTAAAACAAATACTGGAAATGAAATTACAAAAGCAGGATTGACCAACGGTCATCCATGGGGCGTGAAAGTAACAGGATTCCCTGTAGAACGTGTTAATTCAACAACTATTAATAATCCTCCTGCACCAGGGACACATTTCGATTTAGTTGATTTAGGTGATGTAAGAAACATTACTGGTGCAACCTTTAATGCAAATAGCAACACAGCAAGTGTTACAAAATTTTCACGTCCTGAAGACGGTTGTTGGGATCCATCGCATCCTGGTGATTACTATTTCAACACAACAGATCAGATTGATCAGGTAAATGATGGAGTAGGTGCACAAGTAGGTCGAACAAGGGTATGGCGTTTGCGATTTACGGACATATATAATCCTGAATTAGGAGGCACCATTGAAGCTGTTCTTGATGGAACCGAGGGTTTGAATATGTTAGACAATATGGTAATTGATCATTATGGACATTTACTTCTTCAGGAAGATGTTGGCAATCAGCAACACAATGGAAAAATTTGGCAATACACAATTACTACCGATGCTTTGGTTCAAATTGCAAAGCATGACCCTGCCCGTTTTGGGGATATTGGTATTTTAGCAACATCACCTTTCAATCAAGATGAGGAAACATCTGGTATAATTGATATGCAGGAAATTTTAGGAGCAGGTTACTTCTTAAGTTCTGATCAAGCACATTATCCAATTTCAGGAGCTGCATTCGAAGGGGGACAGTTTTTTCAATTGTTCAATCCTGATACTTATAATGCAAGTTTATGCGCAACAACATCAAGCACCTCGATAACCGCTTGTGGTAGCTATTCCTGGAACAATTATACTTATACTTCATCAGGAACATATACCTATCATACCACTAATTCTAATGGTTGTGATTCAGCGGCTACTTTGATACTTACCATAAATCCAATTCCAGCTCAACCTTCAAGTTTTACTGTAAGTTCTGCTTATATCAGTCCAAATCAGACCGGGGTAGTTTATACGGTTCCTAGTGTTCCAAACGCAACTTCTTATAACTGGATTTACAGCGGAAGCGGAGCAACAATTGTTGGAAGCGGAAACAGTGTTACCATTAACTTTTCCGGTTCTGCAACAGCAGGAATGTTGAGTGTTACAGCAACAAACTCCTGCGGAACAAGCACTGCATTAACTTTAGGCATCAGTGTTAATCCTCCAAGTTTTGGTACAGGAAATTTAGTTATATTACAAACTAACACAACTGTAAGCAAATCATCTTCTCCTATTACACTTAAAGAAATAACACCAACAGGTGCAGCAGGTATTACTGTTGCAATTCCTTCTTCAAGTACTAATAACTATCCTTTCCAGACATCAGGTATTTACGGTGGTTCCGAAGGATTTCTTTCTACGTCAACAGACAACAAGTTATTAATGTTAGGTGGTTATGCAACTTCAGCAACCATCGCTGATATAACTGCAACTACAGCTGCATTAGTATCACGCGCAGTGGGAACGGTTAATCAATCCGGTTTCTTTTCTCAGGTTGCAACAAGCAATACATTTTATAATGCAAATGATATTCGCGGAGCCGTTTCTGATGGGACTAATTACTGGACTTCTGGTGCTTCGACAGCCAATGTTGATGGTATAGATTATTTCGGACCTGGTACTCAGGAAGGATTAGCAACAGGTGCAACACCTCCTAAAGCTTATGGTTTAAGAATATTCAATGGTAACATTTATTATTCAACTCAAAAAGCTGGACCTAACAATCTGGTTTCCAATTTAGGAATTTTCCAATTAGGAACAGGTTTGCCGACAAGTGGTACTCAAACAGTGAGTCAGGTAATTGGTACCGGAGCAACTGTTCTTCCTCAGGACTTTTCTTTTAATGCAGCAGGAGATGTTTGTTACATTGCAAGTGGTCTTTTAACAGCAAACGGTGGTGTTAGAAAATATACTAAATCAGCTGGTGTATGGACTTATCAATATACACTTGGGACAGCAGCACAGGGAGCTTATGGATTAGTGGTTGATTATTCAGGTGCTAACCCAATAGTTTATGCTACTACTTTAGAAGCAGGAGGTAATAAGGTTATTAAAATTACTGATACCGGTGCAGGTTCAGCAGTAACTGTATTGGTTCCTGTAGTTACCAATGTATATAATAAGGGTATTTCTTTTGCACCGGTGGATGCAGGTACCCCAACAGTAAATCTGAACATATCTACCAATTCAGGTAGTGAAGCAGGTGCAACTGTTGTGACGGTTACTGCCATCGCTTCATCACCAGTTTCCGGAAACCAAACAATTTCTCTTAATGTAACAGGAACTGGAATTACAGCAGGAGATTACACGCTTTCTAATACTACCATTACAATACCTTCAGGAGCAACTACAGGAACTGTTACTTTTACAGTGGTTGATGATGTAATTCTTGAAACAACAGAAACTGCAACATTAAGCATAAGCAGTCCTACATCAGGAATTGTACTGGGTGCAACTACGTCTCAAACTATTACAATAGCTGATAATGATAATACAGCACCTACTATTTCAATGAATGTTGCAACTACATCTGATTTAGTAGATGGTGGAGTTGCTTCTTCTCCTGCAAGTCCTTATACATTTAGCGGAACAATAGCTGACGTAACAGACCCTGCAAGTACGTTAGGATTTGATTTTGTTGTTAATGATGCTGAAACAGCAGCCAGTGGTTTAACAGTTACTGCTACAAGCAGCAATGTTGCAATAGTACCAAATGCTAACTTGATTTTATCAGGAACAGGTGCAATCAGAAATTTAAAAATTACTCCGATAGCTGCGGGTTATTCAAATATTACCGTATCCGTTTCTGATGGGGTAAATACTACCAGCTATATTATTGCTTATGCAGCTTCTGTTCGCACTCCTGATATTGCTCCGGTAAATACGTTCTGGCATACCGGAATATCTGATGCATCTGACGGAATAGCAATAGATGATAATTATTACATGACGGGTGATGACGAATTTTCGTATGTGAATGTTTATTCAAGAACAGAATCAGGTGCTCCTGCTGTAGTTTTTGATGCAGGTGCATATTGTGCTTTACCTGATCCCGGACATCCTGAAATTGATATTGAAGGAGCAACAAGAAGCACCACCAATCCAAATAAAATGTATTGGGCAGGCTCTATGAGCAATGGTGCATCTCCGTTTCCTGCTAAACCTAACCGCGACAGAATATTTGCTACTACTATTACAGGAACAGGTAATTCTACTGTAATTACTTTTGCAGGATGGGCCGCTGCTAAAACTGCCTTACTTGCTTGGGGAGATGCTCATGGTTATAGCTTTACAGCTTCAGCAACAGTTGGAGTTGACTCGAAATCTGCAAGTGGTTTTGCTCTTGAAGGCATGACATTTGGTCCGGATAACTCGACTTTATATCTTGGTCTGAGAGCTCCATTAGTACCTACTTCTACTCGTACCAATGCTGTAATTGCTCCACTTCTTAATTTTGAAGCATGGTTTAATAATGGTTCACCTGTGGGTAATCCAACATTTGGTTCTCCGATAGAACTTAACTTAAACATGAGAGGTATCCGCGAGATTCAAAGATTAACAAACGGAACTTATGTAATTATAGCAGGTGATCCGGGCGAAGGTTTACCAAGCGACTTATATAAATGGACAGGATATTCTATTGATGCTCCTGTATTAGTTACCAGTGCTGCAAGCGGAGTTTTAAAAATGGAAGGTCTCATGCAGGTGAATTCGGGTGCAACTATTGATTTAACAAAACTACAAGTGATTACCGATGGCGGAGATGTGGTGCTTTATAATGACGGAAATGCTGCGAAAGATTTAGGTTCTCCTCTTAGAAAATTTCGTTCAGATATTCTTACCGGTTTGGATCTTAATATTTGTACAGGTTTTGCTGCAACTATTACACCAAGCGGAAGCACAAATTTCTGTTCAGGTGGTTCAGTATCTCTTAATGTTACTGCCGGAAACAATAACAATTCGTATTTGTGGTCAAATAATGCTACAACACAGTCAATTACATCTGTAGCAACCGGAAACTATTCGGTAACGGTTACTAATAATACGTCAGGATGCGTTGCCAATGCAAGCCAGTCAGTGACGGTAAATCCATTGCCAACAGCTACAGCCAATAACGTAAGCGGATGTGCCGGTAGTGCTATTGCATTATCAGGTTCACCTGCTGGCGGAACATTCAGTGTTGCCAATCCTTATACAGGACCAAGTACAACATATACTTATTCCTATACTGATGGAAACGGCTGTTCCAATACAAGTTCAGCAGCAAACATTACGGTTAATCCAATTCCAGCCCAACCGGCAGCATTCACAACGAAAACAACATTCGTTTATAAGGGAGATAATGGAGTTGCTTACACCGTGCCAAATCAAGGTGGTGTTACTTATGGTTGGACCTATTCAGGTTCAGGAGCCACGATAAATGGTTCATCAAATGCGGTAATAATTGATTATTCATCAAATGCAACAAGTGGAACTTTAAGCGTTACTGCTTCAAGTAATGGATGTACCAGTACTGCCAGAACACTTGCTATTGTCCTGAATAATCCAATCATTGTACCAACATCAAATTTTGATTATTCATTTGTAACTGTAGGTTGTAACCGTGTTGATTATTTAGATACAGCAATTACCACAGGTGACCCTGATTATGCTACTGGGAAAAGTACTGCAAACGTTTATCAGTTAAAGAGATTATTTACAGAAATTTCTCACTTGAATCCACTTCCTAAGTTTCTTATAATGACCGGCGACATTGTTATGGGTTATAAAACCCCATCAACTCCGGACACTATTGAATTAGCAAAACAATTAAACGCTTGGAGAGCAATTTATGAAAATCATCCGCTTTCTTCCATGGGTATCACTCTAATAGCTATTCCTGGCAATCATGAGACTCAAGATAAGGCAGCTGGTAAACATTCTTTCGCAGCAGCAGAACAAATTTTTACAAGAATCATGGCTCCGTATATTTTAGGCAGCAATGGCCCTGGAATTGGTGGTCCTGATAACTTAACGACAGATCAAAGTAAATTGACTTATTCCTTTAACTATGGAGGCGATCATTATATCATGATTGATACAGATCCAGTAGGAAAAGACAACGAAACTCCTTACAAATGGATTGCCACTGATATCCAAAATGCAAGAGCAAATCATGCTCGTCATATTTTCACATTTGGTCATAAGCCTGCATACTCATCTCCTTTGACTCCAGCTGGAGGTTTGGATGCTGCAACCACTCTTGCCTCAAGAGATAGCTTATGGAAATATTTAGAAAACAATAACTGTGAAGCAATGTTCTCTGCTCATGAGCATTTATGGGATACCATCAATCCTCATACTGGTAAAACATGGCAAGTAATTAATGGAAACGGTGGAACTCGGGTTGAACCAGTTTGGGTTGGCTCCGGAAGACAATATTATGGATATACAATTGTAAATCTTTATAACAACAGAACAGTAAATGTAATGGGCGTTGGAAGAAACACAACCATGTCAACTACTGTTGGAGTTCCCTATACAATCAATGAAGATTCGTTTCCAAGTACCGTCAGGAATAACTTCAATATCTGTTTAACGACTACTTCCTCTACTTCGGCAACAGCTTGTAATAGTTACACTTGGAATAATACCACCTATACTTCCTCTGGTACCTATTCATACATAACTCCAAATGCTGCCGGTTGCGATAGTATTGCCACCTTACATTTAACCATTAACCCTTTGCCAAATGTTACCGCTGCAAATGTTGGAGGATGTACAGGTAGTTCAATCGCATTATCTGGTTCGCCTGCCGGTGGAACATTTAGTATCAGTAGTCCATACACAGGTCCGAGCACTACCTATACCTATTCATACACTAATGGTAATGGCTGTTCAAACACAAGCACCGCTGCAACAATTACTGTTTCACAACAGATAACTAATCTTACTATTACTGGACCTACATCTGTTTGTGCTGGAGGTAATGCAACCCTAACAACAGGAGCTGCTTATGGAGCATATTTATGGAGCACCGGAGCTACTACACAATCTATTAATGTAAGCACAACTGGAACTTATTATGTAACAGTAACTAATGGTGGATGCTGTACAGCAGTTGCTCAAAAATCAGTAACTGTAACTGTTGCCCCAATACCTGCAATCCTTGCTTCCAATCTTTCAAATCTTTGTGGAGGAGGCAATGCAAATCTAAATGTAGGAGCTACATTCCCAGCTTATGCTTGGAGTACTGGTGCTACAACTCAAGGGATTGTAATTAACACTGGTGGGAACTATATTGTAACCGTTACCAATACTAATGGTTGCACAGGAACTTCTTCTCAACTTGTATCAAGTTCTTGCAATCTTCCAACATTCCCAGCAACTGCAACAACCAATATCGCAGCAACAACTGCAATGGGAAATTGGATTCAGCCAACTTGTTATTATGGATATTCTGTTAGGATTAGTAAATTGGGACAAAACAATTGGACTACATACACTATTATTCCAAATTCTCATTACACCTTCTCTCAGTTGACTCATAATACAACCTATGAATGGCAGATTAGAACCAATTGCAATGCAAGCGGAACCATTAACTCAGGCTATAGTTCCTCTCAAATATTTACCACATTAGCGAGAATGGTAAATGTAGAAGCAGAAAATAATATTTCTTCATTTAATGCTTATCCAAATCCTGCCAAGGATCTATTAACTATTTCCTTTTCAGCAGATAAGAAAGATGTATATTATATTCGATTAATGGACGCAACAGGAAGATTAGTTTATTCAAATAATTATTCTGCATCAATCGGCGAGAATCAATATCAATTACATCTATCTGACTTATCAAACGGGATATATTTGATGGAACTTCAAAACGGTTCTTCAATAGTGCAAAAGAAAATTGTGATAGAATAAAGTTGATATCATATTAAAACATCAAAAAGCCCGAATAATCAATTTTGTTCGGGCTTTTTGGTTTAAGAAAGTAACAACGAAAAATCAAAGGACATTGAAATTGCTCTGGATTAATCGATTAAAAAATAATCGCAACATATTAAATAGAAAAAAGGGGAATGGAGCTATTTCAATTTTCGCGTGTGGGTTACAGAAAAAGTTATCGGGCTGACCTATGGGATATGGAAAGAAGAGTTATGGTAACGAAACAAGATATACAACTTCGCCCCAAAGCAACAAGAAAAAAAATATAATAATTTTATGACGATATGTATTATCAGAACAACCGCTACCATTGCTTTTTCAACAATCAATCGCAACATGCGCTTCATATTTGGGAACAATTTAAGCCACAAGAAGATAAAGAAAACTGAATACAGGAACTCAAGTATGATTTTGGTTTGTAGAGTTTTGCGATAAAAGATTTTTTTTTCACAGAGGCCGCCATTAGGTTCATTAAGGTGGCATATAGTCAGATGAGTTTGCATTAGCATGTCTCTAAGAAAACCTCCATTCAGCAACGATTACTTATTATCAGAAACAACAACTTTGCAGTTGCAGGTTGGTTCGTCAAAAGCGGTATTAAAAAATATTATAACTTGCTTTTCGAAAAGAAAAAAACTTGGATGGATGGTTTGCTCAAATTAGGTATTGATGTAGGTCTCAAAATATAACTAAAAACTGAGACCAAAGCAAAATTTGGGATTAACATTAAGATAATAATTCCATAAACTCCATATAATAATCCCATAGTAATCTTGCACCGACAAAAAAATAAACTGTGAACCGAATATTCTTTATTATATTTTTAATTTTTTCTGCTTCTCTGACTTCAGCTCAAAAAAAGCCGGGATTGGAAAAAATTATCGTGGAAAAGTATTACGTTGCTGACACCATTGATGCAAGGGCATGCGCTGACGGACAGCTTAGATCCGGTTCTGTTGTTTACAGAATATTTGTTGATATGCTTCCAGCATATCGTTTTCAGGCAGCATATGGAGTTCCAGGACATGAACTGCGAATTGCAACAACTACATTTTTTTATAATAATGAGAATGGCGCTGCGGTTGCAAACGATGTTCCGAAAAGCAAATTAGAGGAAGGCACTGTTATGCTTGACTCATGGTTGTCAGTTTGTGCGGGCGGACAAAATATGTTAGCCGTGTTGAAATCAGAAGATACTTCTAAACCGATACTAAATAAGGATGGCTTGTTGCAGAATGCAGATACATCAGCAGGCATCCCGATCAATATCCGTGATGGGCTTTATCCTGCTACTCTTGTTCCTATTGTAACGATGTTCGGAATGGACAGTGCCTTACTTTCCATATTCAATAAAACAAATACAAAAATGAGAGGACAAGTATTTTCCACTGATAACGCTTCATGGGCTTCGTTTGGTGGAACAATTGGTGCAACTCCAGAAAACAGAGTGCTTATTACTCAAATCACTACGGACGGAGAACTTTCATTTGAACTCAACATCCAAATTGGAGTTCCAGGAGGGGGAGTAGAAAATTATGTTGCAAGAAATCCTGTAGAAAAAGAAATTCTGTTTGATGGGCTGATTTATCCCGCACAATCAGAAAAAATGTCAAAAACTAAAAACAAGTAATACTAATTTCAAATTAATAACAAAAACTTAATACTTATGAAAAAAATCTCTTTACTATTTTGCCTTATTCTATTTGCTTTATTTGTTCATGCGCAAAACGGATTGGAATGTGTTGCAGTGGAAGTTTATTATGTGTCGGATGCCAATGATTCTCTTGCGAACGATGCGATATCGGCTACCCCTGGTACACTTCCTGTTGGGTCAGTTACTTACCGGGTATATGCCGACTTGCTTCAGGGTTATAAACTCCAGGGAGTTTATGGAGTTGATTCTATTCCGCTTGGCGGACCTGTAAGTCCGGGTGATCATGAACTTCGTATTGAAACCACAGGAATGTTTTACAATAACGAAGATAGAGGAGCAGTGACTCCAAGTGCAATTAATAATAACTTCATGAACCGTAACACGGTAATGCTCGATTCATGGCTTTCTGTGGGTGCAGCGAGCTCTACAAAATATGGGGTGATGAAAAGTGCTGATAATGGCATCGCTACAGTGAGCAACGTTGACGGTGCGCTTCAGAACAATAATCCCTTTGCGGGAATTCCTCTTACACAACAGGATGGATTAATCAGCGGAACCCCTGCTCCTGAACCAGTAACACTTATTGGTTTCACAGCATCGGAGCAAGCGCTTTTCAATAATACTACTGTTGGAAATTTATTGTCCACTTATAATGCGACATGGGCTTCGCTCAATGGTTCTATTGCACGACCGGATTCGGGCGCAAACAAGGTGCTCATCGGACAATTCACAACTAAAGGAACTTTTTCCTTTAAGCTTAATATTCAAATAGGTACTCCGGCTGGCGGAGTACAAAGATATGTTGCTGAAAATCCCGTCGGAAGCGAAATCATGTTACCATGCCTCACATTCAATTCAAATTCTCTTATAACTGGTTTACCACTTGAGAATTCTTATTTCAGAAACGTTTCTGTTTATCCAAATCCTGCAAATGATAATGTAACGCTTGAATTGACTTCATCAGGACAAATAAATTCCAATGTCAGTTATGATGTTTATGATTTGCAGGGACAAAATGTTCTTCATAAAAATATTGGAACTGCTGCAAAGAAATATTCAGAAAGAGTTGATCTGTCTCATTTGGCAAACGGCTTGTATTTCTTTGCCGTTTCAGTTGACGGAAATATTTTTCACCAGAAGATAATCAAGAATTAAATTATATTGTCTTCACAGCTTTGATATAATAAAATATTTCTCTCAACTAATCTTAAATAAACAACAAAAATTTAATTCTTATGAAAAAAATCTCTTTAATATTTTGCTTTGTTCTACTTGCTTTATTTGTTCGTGCACAAAACGGATTGGAATGTATTGCAGTGGAAGTTTATTATGTATCGAATGCCAATGATTCTCTTGCGAACGATGCGATATCGGCAACACCGGGCACACTTCCCGTTGGGTCAGTTACATACCGTGTATATGCCGACTTGCTTCCGGACTATAAACTTGAGGGTGTTTATGGAGTTGATTCTATTCCGCTAGGCGGACCAGTAAGCCCCGGTGATCATGAACTTCGGATTGAAACCACAGGAATGTTTTACAATAACGAAGACAGAGGAGCAGTGACTCCGAATGCAATTAATAATAACTTCATGAACCGCAACACGGTAATGCTCGATTCATGG
>CAIWCG010000263.1 GCA_903911135.1 uncultured Bacteroidota bacterium | reverse complement strand
CTATTCGATGAAAGCTGTTTCGAGCAACCTGCCGTAAAAGCATAGCCCCGATAGTAGCGGCAGCCCGCTGCTTGGTGTCGGCAATGGGGATGCAGCGGCTACAGCGGATAGCGGGTAGTAGTCGGGACGAGTGGTAAATATGGGCTTCAAGAAAAAATATGGATATACCAAATGAAAAATGTCATAAAACTAGCTACGGATTTTTGCTACATTTGCGGCCTTAAAAATTAATAATCATGCAAGGAAAAAAGATTGTAAATGAAAATGGAAAGCTTAATGTGCCGAATGATCCGATCATTCCGTTCATTGAGGGTGATGGTACCGGCCCTGATATTTGGGCGGCTTCTGTCAGAGTAATCGATGCTGCAGTAGCGAAGGCTTTTGGCGGCGAAAAGAAAATCGTTTGGAAAGAGGTTCTTGCCGGCGAAAAGGCGTTTAAACAAACGGGCAATTGGCTGCCGGATGAGACGATTGACATCATCAGGGAGCATTATATTGCCATCAAGGGGCCGCTTACGACTCCTATCGGTGGGGGTATCCGGTCGTTGAATGTGGCGCTGAGGCAGATGTTGGATTTGTATGTGTGTCTTCGTCCTGTTCGTTGGTTTGAGGGTGTTCCTTCGCCAGTGAAGAATCCGGGTGCTGTAGATATGGTTATATTCAGAGAAAATACGGAGGATATTTATGCTGGGATAGAGTTTGTGGCGGGTTCTCCGGAGGCGCAGAAGGTTCTTGATTTCTTGGCTAAGGAATTTCCTAAGGATTTCAACAAGATTCGTTTCGGAACGGTGGATAAGGCTGCAGAATTCTGGAAGTCTGTGGGTACGGCCGATGTAGGTAACGAGGTGAATGTTGGTTTGGGAATAAAAGCGGTGAGCAAGAGCGGAACGGTTCGATTGGTTCATTCGGCCATCGCTTATGCCATCAAGCATAATCGCAAAAGCGTGACGATAGTGCATAAGGGAAACATCATGAAATATACCGAGGGTGCTTTCCGTGATTGGGGTTATGAGGTGGCTGAAAAGATGTTTGGAGCTCAGTGCTACACTTGGAACCAGTGGGAAAATACAAAAAAGGAAAAAGGTGAGGCGGCTGCCAACGAGGAGCAAAAGGCGGAATTGGCGAAGGGGAAAATCTTGATCAAGGATGCTATTGCGGATATCACGCTTCAACAGATTCTTACTCGTCCTGAAGACTTTGATGTGATTGCTACCTTGAACCTTAATGGTGATTATGTATCGGATGCTCTTGCTGCACAGGTAGGTGGAATCGGGATTGCTCCTGGTGCCAACATCAACTACATCACTGGCCATGCCATATTCGAGGCTACTCATGGCACGGCACCTAAATATGCGGGTCTTGACAAGGTTAATCCTGGGTCTGTGATTCTTTCAGGAGCCTTGTTGTTGGAGCATCTGGGCTGGGTAGAGGCTGCAAATCTTATCTATAAAGGTATCGACAAGAGCATAGCCCTCAAGCATGTAACTTATGATTTTCATCGAATGATGGAGGGAGCAACCTTGTTGAAATGCTCTGAATTCGGGGATGAAATCATCAGGAACATGTAATCTACTGTTGATTAAAATAAAAAGCCGCTCTATTCATTTAGAGCGGCTTTTTAGTTTATTTACCTTTTGTCCTTCGGTTCTTTTTCTTCAAAATACACTCGAAGAGGTCGCGAGTTATCAGCCTGCCTTGATGGCTTCGTTAATGAACTTGTTTAGCGGGTATAGGGTTAGACAAACCTCGGTGATCAATTCAATGAAGTTATCTGCCATGATTTCCTTGTCATCAAAGGCATGGGAAACGATGAAACTTTTGTATTTCAACAGTTCTGCTTCAGGATGGCCTTTGGAGAATTCCTTAGGGATGGTTTTGCCTTGATGGTCTTCCAACAAACCGAAAGAGATTTTGAACTGGCGGGCATTGAGAATCTTCTTGAATTCATATGCATTTGCAGCAATCTCCTGACGAACCTTAAACAACGGTTCTTTTTCTGGCTGCCATAAACCACCAGCTACAAATGATTCGCCGCCTGGCTGAATCTGCAGGTAATAGCCAGCCATTTCAAGACGCTTGTTTTCTGGAATTATGGATACACTGATGAAAACTTTCAATGGTTTTTTATCTTTAATGGTCTTTGCCTCACGTGAAATTCCTATGACGCAGTCGTGCGGATTCAAGCCGATAAGATCGGTGTCAAACTCTTGTAATTTAAGAATCAGCTTTGCGGTCAATTCTTCCACGTCTTCCAAAGCTACGGTGTATGCTTTTTTATTTTTTTCGAGCCAAAGCCTATTATTGTTGTCTTTCAACTTGGAAAGAAACTCTATTGTTGATTTTTTTAACATAGTATTTTAGTAACGAATTAATTATATATTTCTTGTAAGATATTC
The DNA here is from genome assembly GCA_903911135.1 of uncultured Bacteroidota bacterium. GTDB lineage: Bacteria > Bacteroidota > Bacteroidia > AKYH767-A > JABDAW01 > JABDAW01. The sequence goes on along the minus strand of CAIWCG010000263.1, from coordinate 3,793 downwards.
AACTATTTTAAATCCTTGTAGGAACTCTTTAGCTACTATTCTTATTAGGGTGTATGCAGGAATGGCAACTATCATTCCTGGTACCCCAGCCAGTTTTCCTGCAATGAGGATGACCAGGAAGATTTCCAAAGGATGTGCTTTTACACTTTTTGCATAGATGATAGGTTGAAAAATAATCGGATCGATGGTGTGAACGAAAAGAAAAACAAAACTCATTTTAAAAAGCAAAGGCATGATGACAGTATGGAAATCGGCTCCCAGATGTGTGGAAATACCTAATAGGATGCCAAATATGGAACCTGCAATTGATCCAATATATGGAACTATAATCAAAATACCCCCTAAAAAGCCGATGAGGAATGAGTTTTCTATACCTATGATTTCTAAACCAATTGAAATGAGTATGGAGACGATTATGATTTCCAGTAATAAACCCACGAAATACCTTCTTAAAAGTCTTTTGGTATTGGCTAAAATTCTATTTCCTTGGGCTTCATAACGGTCTGGTGTGAGTAATCTGAATAATGACCCAAATAAATCAGGGTCTTTAAGGAAAAAGAAACTGATGAAGGAAATTGAAAACAAGGCCACAAAAATATTTCCAGTAAAGCCAATGAACGAATTGAATATTTCTGACAGGTTGGCAACATTGACAATTTTATAGATTCCTTCATAAAGATAAGAAATAACATTTTGGTCAGGTGTTTTGAAAATATGGTAGCTATGAAGCCTTTCATTCAAATTATTCAATGGTTCCTGGATACTCGCCGAAATGGAATTGAGATTGATGCTGGCAATAATGTCTGCTTGGTTGGAAATCAAGGGCAATAGTGTGCAAATGAACAATGTAATGACGGCATAATAACACATCAAGGTAATAAACGCACAAGCACCTACAGTTAGATGATGCTTGCGAATCCTTATCCTTTGCAAGAACTCAACCACGGGTCTGCCGATAATGGCTAAAATGCCTGCAATGAAGACATAAGCAACGATGGTTTGGAAGTACCAAACAATTACAACGATTGTAATTATTGATACAGCCACCAGCCATTGTCTAGTTGTTTTTACTGCAGTCATTTAATTGATTTATAAGTATTAATGTTTAATTTTTTCGGGGCGCAAAGATACTAATTAAACCTTTTCAAATACCTAATTTAATATAAAATAGGTCAAAATTCACCCTTTTTGGGTAAAATCCGACCAGATTATCAAACGAACTATTATTCTATTTGAACCTGATACTCTTGGAAACGGTATCAAAGATGGACTCAAACTTCTTGAAGTTGGTATCTCTGGCGGTGCACCTTAAAAGATACCCTTTTCCTTTAAAATAATAAAAATAATCCTTTTCGGTCAGGCTATATTCCTTAAAATCGTTCTCATTGATGTCTTGACTGGCATAATAATCCTTCCCATACCAAAAATAGCCCTTATAATTGAACGAATAAGTAAACCAACAAACCTTTTCATTGTTTATCAGCGTATTGCCTTCGCCAAGAATCTTAAGTTGATGCATGTCTTTTGCTCCTTCCTTTATATATCGCTTTTCTGTTGTAAAGAAATCATCCAAGCTAGTTTTGGGAATGCCGTCGGAGGATACAGTGATGAACTCCCTGAAATCTCCACAGCAGGTATCGCCTGGAGCAAGAGACATCAATTGAAAAAACATATAATTCACATCGTTAATCCAACCGGAGGGCAAGTCAATGCTGAATTTGTCTGTAGTGATGGGAGTGAATTTGTTCTGTGCCAAAACACCGTTTGAAAAAGAAAGAAAACCTACTATCATCAAACAAGCAAGCAATCCATGTTTCGTTCTTTCCATAAGGCATGATAAGTATCGTTCCGGCATTTTTTCTTCCATTTATTGTTGGCAAATCTAAACAATTTTCATCTTATCACATCTAGCCCCTCAAATTTTAATTGGCGGTAATGGTTGTTGAACATGGTTTCCACCCAAAAATAGAAGAACAGCAACAGCATCATCCACGTTAGGGCGCCATAGCCACCGAAATAATGATAAAGATTGCTGCCTACCGTATCCTTGCCTACCAATGCGTTCAGGAATATGATGGCATAGAAGAAATAGATGACCGCTTTCGAGCCAAGCGATTGCTTGTCTTTGGCTAGGATGAGCAGACTTATATATATATATAGCAACGACACGAGATGATATTCCCAAGTGATGCCGGAAAGGAGGTGAGTGGTGAGCAATATCAATGCTATCTCCAAAAACGAAATCGGTTTCTTCATCAGTTTAAGATAGCCAAGGCAGGCGATGAACATGCCGAACAAAATGACCATGCTATAAAAATAAACCTTTTTCGCCATTTCTTGCGTCAGGTTAAGGATATTGAAATCCCATCCCGGCTCGTTCGACATGGGCAGCGACAGTTTGTAGATACCCGACGAAAGGCTGTGATTATGAAACTCTGCCTCCACTCTGCCTTGCTGAAACGGCTCCAGGAAGGTGGTATAATAGTTTCTCAAGTCCTGCAAGCCCATATCGAAGCCTCGCCAAAGGAAAGGGATGAGCACACACACTGCCATGGTCAGCAATACCTTGAAATATGTCTTGAAATTACCCCTAAACACCAGCCAAAACAGAAAAAACATGGGTATGACCTTAATGAAAGTGGCCACCACAAAACAAATGGCTGCCGGAGTATCCTTTCCCTTGAGCATGGCCAACACACCCACCAGGCAAAGCACGAATATCAGTTGGTTCATCTGCACAAAAGTGAAATGATACCAGAAAAACCGGAACGAAAGCACCGTAGCCATCACCAAAGCCAAGTTGATGCGCTTCTTGTCCTCAATAAAAAACTCAAAGATGCTGCGGGTAAGGTAGATGGCATAAAAGAACAGCAGCAGGTTCACAAAAGTCATGAGGCAAGCAGCCGTTTTGAGCGGAAACAAGGCAAAAACCTGAAACAGCATGGCCGCAAAAGGAGGATAAATATATCGCCGGGCACCCCCAATGCCGCTATAAAGATCGTTATTCAAGAAAAAATTCTTCCCCGCAAACCAAAACACCGTAAAGTCGCCTGGCATCTCCATTTTCATCCCCTGTTTGATGGAAATGAACACCATCACGCACAGCACACCAAGCAGCCCAGCCAGGTATTTCCCGTCCTTGAGCCTGCTCGGATTGATCAATACCGCCCGAAGCAAATTATCGTACCACATAGCCCATCGTTGTCATGCCGCAAATGTAACAGATAGTCCGAAGATGCGCATCCCATTTATAATTTATAATTCAACATTCATAATTTCTTTGGGGGCGCCCCCTTTTAGCTGCCAAGGGAAAAAAGGCAGCTAAAAGAGGTCGGGGTGTTGCGTGGGTTCGCTGCGCTCCGTTTTTGCCGCCATCACCAAACGCAAGACAAAGGCGGCAAAGAACCGCCTTCGGCGCCACTCCACTCCCTCGCCCAATGGCCTCTTCATAATCCAACATACAAATCACTTTCATAAGCCTACAAAACAATTCAAAAGTGAACGTTTCCTGTCAGGAATTAAGGGAACTCGGTTGGTTTCCCAAAACCTTTTTTCCTTTCTTTTGAGTCCTGAAAATCCTAAAATTTTAACAAATGAGTTATTGCACAATGGCATAAACTGCGCAGATATAGCCATTGTCTTATTGCACAATGGCAAAAACTGCCCAAATATGGTCATTGTCTTATTGCACAATGGCATAAACTACGCAGATATAGCCATTGTCTTATTGCACAATGGCATAAACTGCGCAGATATAGCCATTGTCTTATTGCACAATGGCATAAAAAATCGG
>CAIWCG010000262.1 GCA_903911135.1 uncultured Bacteroidota bacterium | reverse complement strand
CGAATTGCTCCTTGGACGCCGCCCGCAACGGCCCGAAAAAGAAAAGACAGCTTTTAATAAAAAAGCTGGCTGACGATAATCTATTTTTTCTATTGACCGCTCACGCTAATGGGTGACCCGTTTCAGTTCGACAATGCCAGTAAAGGCTAAAAGGTATCGATTTTTAATAAAAAACAATGAGTCATTGACTTGTAATATTCCTGCTTGGCCCATTGAAGAAAAAATTTTAGCGACCGCCGTAAACAGTAGTAAAACAGAGACCGACCGAAAAAATGAGCGTTCGATTTTTGAAAATTGCACAGATTCAAATCAAAAGTATAAATTTAATAATCGTAGCGACATGCCTTGGCAACGGTGTTAAAACCATCGCCAAGGTATGTGCCGGTATCAATGCATAATTAACCAGCAATAGAACAATCCCCGCTGGTTTTATAACAACTAGAAGAGCCAACAGTCAGTGTTTCTGAATGACTTATGCCCGAAACGTCATCGTAGATACACAAAGCTTGACAACCTACGTTGCTGCAATTTTCTGCACCGCTCATGGCGCTATTGTCCCTGTCTTTATCGCACACAGCTGCTGCATCAACCGTGCAGTTAAAGTACCCAAGTCCACCACAAATTTGCCCTGACGTCGCGCAAGTATAGTTATTGCTTGTCTCCCAGCATTGGCCAAGGACACATGCGGCTGATAGTCCGTATAGTGGTAGTATTACCGAGCGTTTTTTACGTTTGTTTCTCATTTATTTATGTTTTGTATCTGTGTTATGGTTTTAGTTTTTAGACTCACCTTCTGACATTTTTTTCATGACTCTTGCTATACTTTACAATTAAATAAACGCCAACAAGTGTTAATAGGCTCAATACTGAAATAAAGATTGTAGATATTCGTGCTCGCCGCTCTTCAACAACTTGGCTCCGATGTTCCTTGCCATCAAGAAATTCTGTTCTATATTTTGCCGTGTGGTTGTCAAATATATCAGGCGCAAAGTCACCTCTGGTAAACGGCTTGGTTTTTGGTTTCATGGACACAACTTCAATCTCTGAGGACAATCGGTCGCTATTGGAAAAGTGAACCCAAGTTTCAATCTTCGTTGGCATCCAAATCGGAGCTAGGTCAGTACTTGCGAAGTTATATTTGACCGTTATGCGACTGACATTAGTGGCATTTAGTTGCAGTTCAATATTAAGTTCTGGAATACCGGCCATATTAGTAACAATCTCGCCTGTAATTCTACGCCCCCTATATGTTAATGCAGAAAATGTGTTCCCATGCCACTGTAATCCGCCAATCTTTACGTTAGGAACTCCCATATTAAATGCGGAAGATAGTTTGTTTTGCATCACAGCCAATACAAGAGAGTGTACATCGTTTGGTTTAGAAAAAGGATCGTCCTGGTTTGAAATTTTCGTCTCCTTAGAATCTTTATACCAATAAGATTGATCATAAAATCCACGAGCGTTTTCATTGGCGTTAATATGCCGGCTTGACGCTCCGATTATCGAGTCTGATTCCTTTGCTAAAAAAGCGTTTGTTTGCATCCGACAAAAGTAAAAATGAGTAGATGAAACATCATTTGTTGTTGACAAGGTCACATCACGCAACTTAAAAAGGCACTCTTCAACTGGAGGAGGCATTTTCATGAACTGTATAAATTCATTATAAATTAATTGATTGTCAACCCCAGCATAACTGGAAAAAGATAGAAGAATTGAAGAAACTGGTACCAAGAAGGCAGCAATTATTACGATACATTTCTTAATGTTGTTTCGGAAATTCATTTGTAAATAAGTATATTGGATTAGGT
>CAIWCG010000261.1 GCA_903911135.1 uncultured Bacteroidota bacterium | reverse complement strand
TTGGTGTTGGCAGACATGATGCATTACAGCATGTCTGATTTGAGGCGTGGTACTATTCAGGAGGCGTTGGTAAGCATGAATTTCATATCGGGGAAGGTGGGGATGATACCTATTTTGGACTTGCCGAATGTGAACATCACTGCGCTGCAGATTACGGAATTTACGACCAAGATAGGTACTTTGACGGCTGCTGCACCACAATTCAGGATAGCGCAGGTGGGACAGAGTGCTGCGACGGGTGACATAGCGACCTTGTTTCCGATGCTGCGAGCGGCATTGAAGAAACAGGATACGCTGATACATACTTACAAGCTTGGGCATAAGGTTTTTGTGGAGAGTTATGACAATGGGCGGAAGATTCTTGACTATGGAAAGGGTGCGAAGACGGAGGAAGCGGTGCTTCATCCGAGGGAGCATGTGGCTTGGTTTTTCAAGAAATTTTTGCCGGGGGACTCGTTGACTTTCAGGAATCACAGCGTATTGGCTAAGGTGAAGGTATTTTTGAGTGACACGACTGATGTGCCTGCTAAGGGTGGCATAGAAGTAGGTCCTGAAACGGATTTCAAACTGGCTATTCCGACTGATTTTGATTGTGAGTTTGGGCATTACATCATTGTGGTGAGTTTGAGCGATATGGATGATGCTGATGTAACGGGAATTTTGTGCAAGGGGACGAGTACGAGCGAGGCTCCAAGTCCACCGTTGATTTAAATCAATTAGGAATTAAAAATTAGGAATTGGGAAATCCTCGGTAGCAATGCCGGGGATTTTTTTTGTGGGGAAGATTTGGAAATGTTAAAAATTGTTAGTAATTTTGGGGCTGCAAAAAACATCAAGCAATTGAAAAAATTTTACCTCCATCTTTTTTTGTTCCTTGAACAATTCTTAAGTGCTATTGTTTATAGAGTTTTAGAATCTATTTTTATAGTTCTTAAACAGGATGGCATCTACTTGAGTTCTTCTATAGGGAATAGAAAAAAAGAAGGTTTTGTTTTTCTTTTCATTGCCAGACCACTGCCAGGTGGAATGGCGAGATAGGCATTCTTCTAATTAGAAGACTAAGACCTACACACCTAAAAGTATTGGCTACTTTCTTAGCCAAAAAAATATATTTCCCATTATTTATAAAATCTATGATGAAAAAGATATTGATTGTTGTTTGCATTCTTATTGGCAGTATGGTAAAAGGGCAGAACCTTGTGCCTAATCCAAGTTTTGAATTATATGATACTTGTCCGACTGCATTTGAACAAATAAGCAGAGCAACAGGTTGGTCTTCTTGTGGAGGGAGTCCAGATTATTTTAATGCTTGTGCAAGTTATCCTTATGGAGTCCCGTCCAATTTTTGGGGTTATCAGCAAGCAATTAATGGAAATGCTTATGCTGTAGTCGCTACTTATGATGGTATGAATTTTACTAATATACGGGAATTTATTATTTCTCAACTTTTACAATCATTACAAATAGGCACAAAATATTTTGTTTCTTGTTATATTTCAAGATGTGATAATATTGGAACAAATGGTGCAAGTAATAAGTTTGGATTCAGATTTTCAACAATTCAATATTTATGGTCAAATCCTTGTCCAGTTGATAATTTTTCTCATGTCCATTCAGATTCTATAATTACTGATAGCATTCATTGGACAAGAATTGCCGGCTCTTTTATCGCAGATAATACATATCAATATATAATTATTGGTAATTTTTATGACCAACAACATACGGACACTTTAGATATTAATAATAATACTGCTACATATTATGTAGATGCTATAGATGTTTCAACCGATTCAATTTACGATAGAACATGGACAGGGGTTCAAAATAAAATTATTCCACAAAAACAGATTGATATTTTTCCTATCCCTGCCAATGATTTTATGTATATAAACAATGTAAATAACAGATCCTCTTTTGAAATCATAGATTGTTTGGGGCAAACAAAGATAAATGGAAACCTAAACAAAAATAAAAACGAAGTGGATGTTTCAACTTTAAGTAATGGGATATATTTCCTGATATTAGACAAGCAAAAATTCTATAAAATATTAATTAATCACTAACTAAAAATATAAAAATATGAAAAATTTATTAAACTTAATTCTAAGCATACTTATAATAGTTTGCTTATCTAATCACACCTATTCACAAGGCGAAATTTGATGGGGGCATGGGGAAATTTGGACGGGGCAAAGGGAAATTTGATCGGGGCAAAGGGAAATTTGGACGGGGCAAGGGGAAATTTGATGGGGGCAAGGGGAAATTCGGATGGGGCAAG
>CAIWCG010000260.1 GCA_903911135.1 uncultured Bacteroidota bacterium | reverse complement strand
TCCTCCCCCAAAACCACCTTTTCAACGGTAAATGTGTCTGAACCGAACAAAAGTGGAAACTTTCTTGATGGTTTGATGTACCATTCCGTAAAAAGCCATTTCGAAGCCACCTGCCATCAATCCTAGCCCTGACATGCCCAGCTTATCCTGCCATTACGAAGGCCAAGGTGTTTGGCGGCAGATAATCGATGGCTGGCAGGTAGCACCATGATACGAGAAGATGCCATAGGCTCCAAATTCTTATACTATATATATATAGGGCACTTCATTTTTGGCCAACTTGACAGTCAAAACTTGACATTTCGCCTCCAAAGATTTCAAAAATGCAATCAAAATCTTGCAATGAAATGTTAAAGCCTCCAAAAAATCTTTCCACCAAAAATATTTCATGAAAAGACTTTATAAGCTAAAAAGGGGCTTTTTATGGGTGTTAATAACTTTTTTTGTTAAAATTTTCAGAAATTGTTTGGTAGTTCGTTTTTTTTTTCTTAATTTTACAATCCAATAATATAACCAATTAAAAACATAGCTAATTTGAAAAATTTATTACTCGTTGCAATACTGACAATATTTGTTGGTAGCACATTCGCCCAAAATTCTGTTCAGCAGAATCAAAACACGAACTCGGCTATTCAAAGTCTGGGAAATCAACAAGTTATTTATGAACATGGCCAAGTGATTGGAAATGTTCAGTCAAATTCGAACAACCAACAACCATTGAACCCACATCATGCCAAGAATGGTAATAATACCTTGGGGCTTTATTGGGATACTACGGGTTGCGGATTAAATTATATCCATGGGACCAGAATGACAACAACCAGATATAATGCATATGCAATTACAACATTAGGTACAGGATTTCCAACAACAATTCCTATGGCAGGACTACCAACAAATGCAGTTGTTGTAAGGTCTGTTATGTGGATGATAGCGTCTTATTTTAATAATGCCGCACCAACGAACCCAACAATGATTCTTCAAAATCCCAATGGAGGAGCAGATACAATTACTGCTACTTTGGCTGGAATAAGCGGACCAAAATGCTGGGGAGATATTGGGACAAGAACATTCAGGTTCGATATTCCTGGTGCCATTTCAGCAACAGCTGGTGGTGCCATAGGATGTGATGGAACTTATCATGTCAATCTAACAAATTATGCCGATGGAGGACATGATATTGATGGAATATCATTTTGGATAATATATAAAGATCCCGCTGCAACTTATAATGGAACATTTTCCATTTATGATGGCTGCGATTCTTATATGGGTGGAAATTGCAGCTATAACGTATCAAATTTCAATGTCTGTGCTGCACCTTTGCTTTCCCGAGGGTTCAGTATAGTTTCCGATATGCAGGATAATGTAAACAGTGCTTTGCATCCAGCCATATTTAATAATACTACTTTCAATAACTTCCCAAATAGCTTTATGGATACAGATGATACATCCGGTATTGGATTGACATCTGGGCAGACAGTTTGTGTTAATGGATATCAAAATGCTTCTGATTGTTACTGCATTGCACAAACAGGAGTGTATTATAAAACTAACTGCACAACCTGTACAGTAACCAATGGAAGTGGAATCTCATTCTTGCATTTGCCTGCAGATTCAATAAATACGACTTGCAATCAGGCAAATGGTCAGGCATGGGTTGCACCCACTGGAGGATCATCTCCCTATACTTATGCTTGGAGTACAACCCCTGTTCAAACAACTGCCACAGCGATAAATTTAGCTGCTGGATATGCCTATGTAACAGTTACTGACGCTTCAGGATGCCATTCATCAGTTGATAGCATATTAATAGGTACCAGTGCCAGTGTTACATTATCATTTACCCATACAAATGTTTTATGTAATGGGATGTCAACAGGACGTATAATTTGCGATACAATTGGCGGTATTGCTCCATTTACTTATGTTTGGTCTCCAAGCGGCGGTAACACACTTACTGCTAATAATCTTGCAGCAGGAATATATACCATTACCGTTACTGATGCAGTAGGTTGTACAAAAATTGCAATGGATACCATTACCGAACCTTTAGCTTTAGCTGTTACAGCAAACCCAACAAATGTACTTTGCTTTGGAACTTCAACTGGCATTATCCCATTAAGTGTAACGGGAGGAACAACCGGATACACTTATGTTTGGAGCCCAGTTCAAGGTAATGTGGCTACAGCGAACAATCTTGCTGCAGGCAGTTACAATGTTACGATTACAGATGCCAATGGATGTACAATTACAAATAATACTGCAATAACAGAACCAGCATCATTAACATTAAGTCTATCACCTGCCGCTACAATATGTATCGGACAAAGTACCACACTTAGCACTACTGTTGGCGGAGGAACTCCAGCGTATTCCTATTCTTGGACAAATGGCTCAAATGCTGCAACACAATCTGTAAATCCTGTTGTTACCACTTCATATAGCGCAACCGTTACCGATGCTAATGGATGTACAAGAACTGCAGGTCCTGTCACCATTACTGTTAATCCACCTTTGACAGTTACTGCTGCCAGCACTTCTCAAATCTGTGAAGGACAAACTGCTACCATAAGCGCTTATGCAACTGGAGGTAATGGAGCTTATACCTATACTTGGAATAATGGTGTAGGAAATGGAGCAGGACCAATAACAGTTCAACCTACTGTAACTACGGTATATTCTGTGACTGTGACAGATAATTGTACCGTTCCAGACGTTACGACCAATGATACAGTAGTCGTTAATCCAGCTCCAACTGTAGTATTTTCTGGATTCCCACTAAGCGGTTGTGTTCCACTGGAAGTTCAATTCACCGATCAATCCACTTCTACATTACCGATAGTTAAAAGAGAATGGGTTTTTGGTGATGGATCCGCTCATGCAGATTCAACCAATCCTATCCATATATACAATATTTCTGGAATCTACAGTGTTACTTTATCTGTTACATCATCAAGTAACTGTACCTCTACCCTTACTGATTCAGCCATGGTTGATGCCTACCCAGTACCAAAGGCAAGATTTATCGTAAGCCCTACCACCACGTCCTTGATTACCCCAGAAATTGATTTTACCGATCAGTCAATTGGAGCAAATTATGTTTATTATAATTTTGGCGATGGCTCTTCATCAACACATAGAAATCCATACCACAATTATACTGACACAGGTACATTTTGGGTAAAACAAGTGGTAATAAATACCTATGGCTGCTCAGATACCATTACAGCAATGGTAACTATCACTCCTGATTATGAATTCTATATTCCAGCAGCATTCACCCCAAATAATGATGGGTTGAATGACTATTTTGGAGGAATTGGTCATGGAATAACAGATTATGAAATAACGATATTCGACCGTTGGGGTGAGAAAATATTTTACTCCAACGATATGGGACTACCTTGGGATGGAATGAATAATGGTGCTATAGCCATGCAAGGGGTTTATATCTATGATATCAAAATCAAGGACAGAAACCAGGTTTCACATGAATATTTTGGAAAAATAACCTTAGTTAGATAATCTAAAAGTATAATCTACGCTGATGAATTCATCATTCAGGCATATATCATTAAGTAATAATGGGCACAAGGGCCAATCCTTTGTGTCCATCATTAAAACATATATGCACAAGGTGAAAACATACATGCACAGCACGAAATCATACATGCACAGCACAAAAACATACATGCACAGCACGAAATCATACGTGCACAGCATGAAAACATACATGCACAGCACGAAAACATACATGCACAGCATGAAAACATACATGCACAGCATAAAAACATATATGATTGAGGCAAAATCCAGTTTTACCCAACATTTTATTAACTTTGCCGTATTGCGTAGCGCAATCATTGAAAACCATTTTGATTTGATTTCCGTTAAAAACCATTTATCTTTAAATAAAATCTAAACTTCCATTTATAAAATAACCATAAAACAACGAGCAATAACAAAATAAAAAATGAAAAATATAAAAGCAGTTATTTTCACAAAACTAGTAGCAATATCATTATTAATGATGATATTAATTCCAATAGGAACAAAAGCCCAATTTTCAAGTTTAATTGTTCCATTTGATACCAATGGAATCTTGCATTGGCATGATACAGCTTGTAATCCTCCAGTTACTTTGGGTGTAATACCTCCTTGTGGCGGCGGCAATACAGCAACATACACTGTCTCTCAAATTCCTTATGCTCCTTATCCCTTTACTGGAACAAATGCATTTACGTCAACTTATGATGATTATTATTCACCGTATATAAACCTTGGATTTACCTTTTGTTTTTTTGGAAACAATTATACCCAAATTATAATAGGCACAAATAATATCTTATCCTTTAATCCTGCTTATGTAAATACTTGGGCACAATGGAGTATTCCAGGAACTATACCAAGTTCAGGTAATCCAACAAATTCAATAATGTGTCCTTGGCAGGACTTATACCCACCAAGTGCAGCCTCTGCCGTAAATTGCATTAAATATCAATTGGCTGGAACTGCTCCATTTAGGCGATTTATTGCATCTTGGATTAATGTGCCATTCTATTCATGTACAACCATTCACACTGAAAACCAATGTGTACTTCACGAAAGTTCAAATGAAATAGATATCTTCATTCATGATAAACCGGATTGTTCCGGTTGGAATGGTGGTAAAGCAATTGAAGGTATCCAAAATTCTACTGGAACTGCACCTGCATTTTGGGTTACAGGACGTAATGCAACTCAATTTACAGTTACAACTCCAGAAGGTTATCGTTTTTGTCCTGATAATCCTCCACCAACTATTTCATGGACAGGCCCAAGTATCATTGGATCAAGTACTGGAGATTCAATTGTAGCTGGTTCATCCGGAGATTATATTGCCACCATTACATATTCATGCAATAATATGGTTGCGCACGATACATTTACTGTAGTTATTCGAGATAGTCTTCCAACCTTTGCAACTACTCCAGATAGTTGTGGAAACCATGTAGGGACAATAATTGCATATCACCATGGCGGAACAGGGCCATATACTTATGCTTGGACACCTACAGGACAGACTGGGCAAACTGCAACTGGCTTAGGATCTGGTTTATATACCTGTACAGTGACTGACGTTAATGGTTGCTGGGCAGCAGATACAATTACAGTAGATTCAGTTTCAGCACTTAGTGCAACAGGTACAATCGTTCAAAATGTTTTATGTTTTGGAGGTAATAATGGTGAGATTTATATTACCCCTACTGGCGTTGGCCCGTTTGCCTACCTTTGGTCCCCAAGCGGTGCAACAACCCAAACAATTTCTAACTTATTAGCAGGAATTTATACCTGTACAGTTATTAATCCAAATAATTTATCGTGTCAGGCACATGTTATAGATACGATTACAGAACCGCCTGTTTTAGTTGTAAATACAACTCCGTATACAGTTTTATGTCACGGAGGAAATACAGGCTCTGCCACATCGTCAGTAACTGGCGGTACAACGCCATATAATTATATATGGTCATCTTCAGGTGGTAACGCAGCCACTGCAAATGCTCTTGTTTCAGGTACTTATGTCGTAACTGTCACCGATGCAAATGGCTGTACCGCTTCAAGTACCACTGTAGTTCCAGAACCGCCTGTTTTAACCGTTTCACTTTCCCCATCTACGACAATTTGTATTGGTCAAAATACAAATATTACAGCAACGCCAGGAGGTGGAACTAATCCTTATGGACCCTATTCATGGAGTAATGGTGGAAATACTCAAACAATTAATGTTGCTCCTATAACAACCACAAGTTATACTGTAACTGTAACTGATGCAAATGGCTGCACAGTAGTTTCGCCATCTGTAACAATAACAGTAAATCCTCCTTTAGCTGTTGTAGTTTGTCCTGATAATCATATTTGTGAAGGAGAAAGCACAACTATCACAGCTGCAGGTACTGGTGGTGATGGAAATTATACTTTCACTTGGGATAACGGAGTGGGAACAGGAGCAGGCCCAATAACCATTTCACCTACTGTTACAACTACCTATGCTGTAACATTAACAGACGGTTGTGGCTCTCCTCAATCTAATGGCTCTGTTACGATTACCGTTTATCCAGCTCCATCAATTCATTTCAGCGGCAATCCATTAAATGGTTGTTCTCCTCTAGCCGTTCAATTCACCGACCAATCGACTTCAACGCTTCCAATAGTTTCATGGAAATGGGATTTTGGCGATGGTTCGGCCTATTCCGATTCTGCTTCTCCAAAACATATTTATGAAACTGCAGGAATATTTTCTGTAACATTAACTGTCACTTCAGCAGCTAATTGTACCTCTACTTTAACTGATAGTGCAATGGTTGATGCTTATCCAAAACCAATTGCTAGGTTCTTGATTGATCCAAACCAAACAACCTTGCTTCAACCTGAAGTTAATTTAGTTGACCAATCAACTGGAGCAGTATATGTAACATATAATTTTGGAGATGGCAATTCATCAACAAAAAGGAATACCTTCCATAACTATACTGATACTGGAACATTTTGGGTAACTCAATCTGTGATGAACGATTACGGCTGTACCGATACCATTACTGGAACCGTCATCATAACCTCCTATTATACATTCTATATACCAAACTCTTTCTCTCCTGGCAATGATGGTATCAATGATTATTTCCAACCTTATGGCACTGGAATTACCGATTATGAAATGACCATATTTGACAGATGGGGAGAAAAATTATTTACCACTACTGATATCAATCTACCTTGGGATGGTTTCGTAAACGGTACCATTGCCGCTCAAGGAACCTATATTTACAATATCAGGATTAAAGATAACAATAAAGAGGCGCACGAGTATTTTGGTAAACTTACGCTAGTACGATAATTAATTAATAGGTTTAATTTAAAATGCCATCATTGGTTTCCCAATGATGGCATTTTCTTTTGTGCCCAGGACTGGATTCGAACCAGCACAACCTTTCAGTCGCTACCACCTCAAAGTAGTGCGTCTACCAATTTCGCCACCTGGGCAGGTATGAAATTGCTATTGAGGGGCTGCAAATATAAAAATCATTATGAAAATTTATTTAGTTTTGCCGAAAATAAATTATAATAGAATGAAAAAAGTAATCCTAATCCTAGTTATGGCAGTGACTATTGTTCTGTCTGCCAATGCTCAAAAAATGAATGCTAAAGATGTTCCAACTGCTGTAACTACTTCTTTTGCAAAAAATTTCCCAACTGTAAAAGACCCAAAATGGGTGAAAGAAGATGGAAACTATGAGGCTAATTTTGATTTTAATAAAGCTGAAACATCGGCAGAATTTGATGCAAGTGGAACACTGTTGGAGACTGAAACCGAGATTAGCGTTTCAGCCCTACCTCAACCTGCTTTGGATTATGCCAAGAAAACTTACCCTGACAACAAAATCAAGGAAGCCTCAAGAATCAAAGATGCTAAAGGAATCATAAGTTATGAGGCAGAAATGAAAGGTATGGACCTTGTTTTTGATGAAAAGGGCAAAATGCTGAAGGAAATCAAGCACGAAGTAAAAGAAAAGAAGGATTAATTCTTCTTTTAAATTTATAATAACAAATTTTATATTCAATCTATGCAGCAGTTATGTATAAAACTTGGGTTTTGGTGGCAACCGTTGCAGCAGTCAGGTATGAAAGTCGGGTTTTGGTGGCAACCGTTGTAGCAGTCAGGTATAAAAGACAGCTTTTAGTGGCAACCGTTGCAGCAGTCGGGTATGAAAGTCAGCTTTTAGTGGCAACTGCTGCAGAAGATGCCTGTAAAACTTGATTTTTATACACAACTGCTGCAGCAGACTGTATTATTGCCTTTTTATTATCCAAATTCTAAATTAATAGCAATAGTATTATTACAAATATTGATAGCTGTAATTACATTTACCCAATAATTCAATAATTTTAGCCCATGATTAAATTTTTAAAACAACTGGTTTTTGGATTTTTTTTGATGACGAACTTCGTGTTTTCACAAACCAAGTCACTTGATTATTATCTTGATGAAGGGGTAAAAAACAGTCCGTTATTAAAGGATATCTACAATCAGATAAAATCATTGGAGCAGGATAGTTTGATTTTGGGAGCCAATCAAAAACCGCAGGTAAGTGCCATTGGGCAGCTGATGCTTGCTCCGACATATAATGGATATGGGTATAATGATGCGGTGACGAATGGTGGAACCTATTTGGGAATGATCAATGTTTCAAAACTTTTGGCGAATAGAAAGTTTGTCAATGCTCAATATGAAAGCATAAATATTCAAAGACAAATTTCGAGCAATACAGCCAAGATTTCGGAACATGATTTAAAGAAAAGCGTCACCGACCAATATCTTATCGTTTATCAGGACAAAAAACAAATAGATGCTACAAAATCAATCATTGACTTATTGAAAAAGGAAACCGATTTATTGATGCAATTGGCTGAAGCAGGGATGTATAAACAGTCGGATTTATTATCATTCAAAATAGAAATGCAAACACAGGAAATTACCTATGATCAATTGAAAATACAATATCAGTCTGACCTATTTTCATTGAATAACATTTGTGGAATAACCGACACTTCCATGGTTGAAATAACAACTCCCAATCTTATAAAACACGTTCAATATTCCATTGAAAACATTCCTCCTTTCTTTAAGTTTCATCTTGACAGTTTGACCATAATTAACAGTAAAACCTTGTTGGATTTAAATTACAGACCGCAGCTGAATGCCTTTGCTAATGCGGGTTTTAATGCTGTTCCCATCATGCCACCACAACAAAATATTGGGGTTAGCTTTGGTTTGAATTTCAATTTGCCGCTATATGACGGCAATCAAAGGAAACTGGGTTATAAAAAGTTTGAATTCATGGAAGACACTCGAAGAAACTATAAGGAATTCATGGGTACACAATACAAGATTCAACTCCGTCAAATTGAAGAAAACAGGAAGGCGAACAATGCCATCAAACTTCAATTGCTGAAGCAAAAATCAGACATCAATAATCTTATGGAAATGAATAAAAAACAATTGGAAGCAGGAGGCATTTCCATAACCGATTACATCCTAAATGTTCGGAGATCATTGGATTTGCAAAATGATTTGAATGCCGCTGAAATAAAGGAACTCTTATTAATCAATTCAACTAATTACATAACATGGCAATAACAATAAAAAGTTTAAAATTGGGGCTATTGATATCGTTAATAACCTTGTCTGAAATGATGGTATTATCATGCAATCATTCAGATAAAAACGAAGATGCCATGGATGCGGCCAAAACTAAAACTCCTGTAACAACCGTATCGGTTTCGAAGGAAAACATCACTGAAAACATCACCTTAAATGCCACCTCATCTTATCAAAAAAAGAGCATTTTGAAATCATCGGCAAATGGATATGTCAAATCATTGGATGTGAGCATTGGACAACAAGTAAAGGCAGGGCAAACACTTTTTGCCATCCAGACTAAGGAAGCATCGGTTTATCATAACACTAAAATCAATGATTCGACTTTGCAGTTTACCGGCATGATAAAAGTCAATGCAACCTGCGATGGAATAATCAGCGGAATCACACACTTTGTAGGGGAATATGTTCAGGATGGAGACCAATTATGTATTATTTCGGAACTAAACAGTTTGATTTTCCTATTAGAGGTTCCTTATGAAATGAATAAATTCATACATCTTCATGATGGCTGCACGATAACCTTACCGGATGGAAATGAGTTGAAAGCGGTTATTGATTCCAGAATGCCAGAGATGGATTCCGGTTCACAGATGGAAAGTTTTAAGGTTAAAGTTTCATCCAACAATTCCATTCCCGAGAATTTATTGGCTACCATTTCAATAATAAAATCAACCAAAAAGAATGCATTTGTATTGCCAAAAGAATCGATATTAAGTAATGAAACACAAACAGAATTCTGGGTGATGAAACTTATTAATGATTCTACCGCCGTAAAAACCAAAATAACAACCGGCATTCATAACAAGGATAAAATTGAAATTCTAAATCCGGAATTTTCATTATCTGATAGAATATTGGCCTCTGGCAATTATGGTTTGAGCGATACGGCAATCGTTATTGTTCAGAAATGATAAGTCAAATATCTGCTTAAAACCATCATTTTTATGGATTAAGGTTTGCAAGTATTACTTTTTTATTATATTTGCGCCCTCATAAAAATTATAAATAAATAAAGAAATGTCAAAGATTTGCGATTTAACAGGTAAAAGAGCCATTAAGGGACATAAAGTATCTCACTCCAACAGAAAGACTTTGAGAAGGTTTAAACCGAACTTGAAAACCAAAAGATTCTTCATTCCTGAAACCGAAGAATGGATTACCTTAAAGGTTTCCACTTCTGCATTGAGAACTATCAATAAAAAAGGCATCACCAAGGTGCTTGATGACGTGATAAAATACGGCTGGATTTAATCCTTAAGAATATTTAAACCCTATTAAGTCCGGATAGAACCATGTTTTATCCGGATTTTCATTTTTTATACTTGCTACCAGATACTTTATATTTGATTACTAATTCATTACATCTGTTTTCAGATACTTTAAATCTGATTACTGATACATTACATCTGTTTTCAGATGCTTTAAATCTGATTACTGATTCATTACATCTGTTTTCAGATACTTTGCATCTGATTACAGATACTTTACATCTGATTACAGATACATTGCATCTGATTACAGATACTTTACATCTGATTACAGATACATTTCATCTGATTACAGATACTATATAGCTGGTTTAGAAGGTAAATAATACTGATTATTTAGAATATTGGTTAAAATATCTCGAATTATCAATCATTACTTCAACAAAGATTCAAAAATAGGCTCCAATTGGTCGGGCATGAGCTGCTTGTAGACTATCTTGTTGTTCGAATCGAGCACATACAAGCCGGGAGTATTTACGATATGATACTTTTTATAATACAAACTCTCGTAATTTGGGTCGATGACATTGATCCAGTTCAAATCCAACTTCTTGATGTAATCGTGCCATTTGGTATAATCCTTTTCCACATTCAAGGCATAAACCTCCAAGCCTTTCGACTTCCATTTGTCGTATAAAGCCTTCAGTTTTGGAGTTTCTTTTTGGCAATGTTCGCAATCAGGGTTATAAAGAAAGACAACTCGGATAGGTTTTTTGATACTATATAGATTCACATATTCGCCCTGTTCGTTTTTGCATCTCAAATCCTGACCAGTCATGCCCAAAAGGCTTGCACGCATCAAGTCCACCTGCATTTTGGCACGTATTACGTTTACCGAATCTGTCCAATAGGCCTTCTTCAAAATAAAATAATTATCCACCATATAAACGAATATCTTTTCACCACCCATAACGGTAGATTGCTTGTAGGTAATCAGCAGATAATTCACCGTAAAGTTAAACAGTTCCTTGTTTCCCTTGTCTATTTTCTCCATGATGAACTTCACGCCGCTCAATAGCGAATCGGCTTGCTGGGGATACAGATTATTCAAATAAGAATTCAGTTTATTGAAGAAAACAGGCGTTCGCACCATCCTTTCATCATTGAAATCGAAGTTGTCCCAAAACTCATTTCTATAGGAGATTCGTTGCGCATTGGTATCCAACTCGCCATTCGGTTTCTTAGGTTCCTTTAATATCGGATTTTGCCCCATCAGTTTGAAGCTGGCGAAAAAAGAACCCGGATATTTCTCATTATATTCGCTCACCACCTTTTTTTTCTCTGCCAATAAAGCTCTTTCACGATCCTTCAAAGATAAATATTCAGGCGAACCGGGAACGGCCTCTTTCAAACCGTTGGTGACGGGCATAAACCTACCTGCCAAGTCAGCTTCATAAACCTGATTGCTGAAATAAATCTCATTCTCGGCCGAATTGGTCTTCATATCATGAATCAAATCATACTTGGAGGTATGCAAATAAAATTGCTGGTTTCTATCCATTAGAAAGCCAAGTACCGTATTGTCGCCATAAACGGCATAATACAATCCTGCCTCATACCGCTTATTGTTTTTAAACACAGCCTTTCCATCTGCATCGGCCATGGCCGAATCCTTCAACACATTTTGGTTGCCTAAAATACCGTATAACCGAACGATTCCTGCCGGTGAGCCTTTCATCACGACTTCAATTTCGGCCTTATCGGTAAACGGTTCGAAAGGCACTTTTTCCTTGGCTTGCTGTGCATACGAGTACATGCAAAACAAAACCAGGGCGATGATTCCTAAATTTCCAATTGATTTTTCCATATACTTTTATAAAATTAATTGCATTGATTTGTTGGGGCGAAAATAAAAAATTCCCAAGCAACCAATCAAGCCCACTCCCCTACTCCACCTTAATAATTATAAGTTATAAATTATAAATGGGGAGCTGAATAAATTGTTAAATCCATCAGATGGATAGAGGCAGAATCATCTTTTTGTTTATTTTTGCATCCGATGCCAACTTGAAATGGCACATTATTTGGATAGTAAGTTGTAAAATTAAAAATATAAACAATCAAATCAATTAAGTAAAATGAACAGAATGAAACAACAGCTCGTCATCTTATCGTTAGCGATAATGACTGCCATCGGTGCTAAAGCCCAGACTGCCAACGCAATCATCTTCTCTGAAAACGGGGAACGCTTTACCGTAATCCTGAATGGCTTGCAACAAAACCAAACACCTGCCACCAATGTGAAACTGACCAACTTGAACGCCGAATGGTACAAGATGAAAATTCAGTTTGTGGACGCAGCCTTGGGTACCAAAGACTTCAATTTGGGTGTATCATTAGGCAACGAACGCTCCATCGCATTGCATAAGAAGGATAATGGCAATTATGCCTTGAGGATGATCAGCGAAACTCCACTGGCGCAAGCTCCTCCATCTCAAGCTGGCCAAACGGAAGTGCAATATGGTTCGGCTCCTGCCGATGGCGGAAACACCACCGTGGTTCATCAAACCACTACCACCACCATGGGCAGTGGAAGTCCTAATGGAAGTGTCAGCATGGGCATGAATGTGGATGGTGCCAATGTAGGCATCAGCGTTAGTGGCATGGATATGGGAAGTTCTACCACCACCACAACAACTACTACCACTACATCGAGCAGCAGCAGCAGTTCAGGATATAGCGAACCTGCTCCTGCCTATAACGAACCTGCTCCGAAACATTATAACATGCAGGGATATAATGGACCGGTAGGTTGCCCTTGGCCCATGAGTCCTGCCGATTTCAACAGCGCTAAAGGCAGCATTACCTCAAAGCCTTTCGAGGATAGCAAACTGACTATTGCAAAACAGATCATCGGCAGCAATTGCCTCACCTGCAATCAGGTAAAGGAAATCATGAAACTGTTCTCCTTTGAACAAACCAAACTTGACTTCGCCAAATATGCGTATGGCTATACCTTCGATTTAGGCAACTATTACAAACTGAACGATGCCTTCACTTTCAGTGCTTCCATTGATGAACTGAACAGCTATATAGAAAGCCATAAAAGATAACATCAAATTCTTAAAAGAAGAATAGCTCCGACATCGGGGCTATTTTTTTATCGAATAATAAAGATGAATAAATCATTTCTAATCATTGCCAGCATCTTCGGTGCACTTGCCGTGATGCTTGGCGCATTCGGGGCTCATACCTTAAAACCGCTTATCTCCGAAGATTATCTTCGCATTTATGAGAAAGGGGTGAGCTATCAGTTTTATCATACCATCGCCTTGCTACTGTCTGCCTTAATGATGGAACGAAACAAAAGCAAGTATTTAAGATGGGCCTGCAGGTCCTTCATCTTCGGCATCATCTGCTTTTCAGGGTCTTTGTATGTGCTTGCCACCAGAGATTTGATTGGCATCAGCAATGTCAGCATCATCGGCCCCATAACCCCAATAGGTGGTTTGGGATTCATCCTCGGATGGCTATTTTTATTAATCGGAAACATAAAAAAACAAGAATAAATGAATGTAAATTACAACAGGTATGTTTCGTTGATGCGAAAGATATCCGACATCAATGGCAGCATGGCAGTATTAAGTTGGGACCAAGAAGTATATATGCCTGCCAAGGGTGCCGAAATAAGGGCACAACAAGTGGCTACGCTTTCAGGAATCGCTCACGAGCTCTTTGTCGGCAATGAGGTGGGAGATTTGCTTGAGTTGTTGAGCAAGGATGATTCCCTTGATGTCCATCAAAAGAAAAACATCTCTGAAACACTTTATGATTATACTCGAAGGAAGAAATATTCCACCGAGTTTGTCATGAAACTCAGCGAATGCACCTCGCAGGCTTTTCAGGCTTGGAGCAAGGCTAAGAATACCAGCGACTTCTCCTTGTTTGCCCCACATCTGAAGAAAGTGGTTCAGCTTAAGCGCGAAGAATGCGAACTCTTGGGATACGAATCTCATCCATACAATGCCTTGCTCGATTTATATGAACGAGGTGCAAAAGTTGCCGACCTCGACATTCTCTTCAACGATGTAAAGAGCCAGTTGCTTCCTTTCATCAAGCAAATTGCGGAGCAACCCAAAATCGATTCCGCCTTTCTTTTCAAGCATTACGACAAAGACAAACAATGGGCTTTCGGCATCGATTGCCTGAAACAGATGAATTATGATTTCGAATCAGGCCGACAGGACATCTCTTCACATCCATTCACCATTTCCTTCAATCCCAATGATGTTCGAGTGACGACAAGAGTGAATGAAAACGATTTCCGCGAGATGATTTGGAGCTGCATCCACGAAGGCGGCCATGCCTTGTATGAACAAGGTTTGAAGATCGAAAATTACGGATTGCCATCCGGCGAAGCCATATCCTTGGGCATCCACGAATCGCAGTCGAGGCTATGGGAGAACAATGTAGGCAGGTCTTTGGCTTATTGGAAATGCAACTATCCCCAACTGCAAACAATTTTCCCCGACCATTTCGGCAAGGTATCGCTCGCTGATTTCTATCGAGCCATCAACATGGTCGAACCTTCCTTCATCCGCACCTCTGCCGACGAGCTGACCTATCATTTTCATGTGATGATTCGATACGAGATAGAAAAATCGCTCATCGAAGGCAGCATAGAAGTGGAAGATTTGCCACGCATCTGGAATGAAAACTACAAGAAATACCTCCTCATAGACGTACCCTCCCACAAGATGGGCATATTGCAGGATGTCCATTGGTCTCATGGCGGATTTGGCTACTTCCCCACCTACTCCTTAGGCAGTTTTTATGCCGCCCAATTCTTCGCCAAAGCCAAGAACCACCTACCCGAATTGGAGCAGATGATAGAACACGGAAACTTCAAACCCCTACTGCAATGGCTGCGCGAAAACATCCATCAATACGGACGGTTTTACACAGCCGAAGAACTCTGCACCAAGGTCACAGGCGAAAAGCTCAACTTCCGCCACTTCATGGATTATGCCAAAGCCAAATTCAGCAACATCTATAACCTTTAGATAAAAGTTTTATTTGATGATGACCAACTTGCCTGTAGGTGAATAAACTGTCAAGATTTTTTCTCTAAGCGGAACATAACAATTCCCAAAGGCATAAGTCTTAGAGTTTTATTTTTTGATAATGAAACTAATTGTCTTTTACCTGTTCTTCTATCGCAAACTTTAAGAATTTCAGTTAGTCCCCATAAATCATTTTTGAATACTTTTTGAATCAAACCTTCTTTTTGGGAGTCAATATATTCCCTGATAACATCAGAAATAGTTCCTATCTCTGTTTCATAAGGATAGTTTTCATTAACCTTAGTTTTATCAATTTTAAAATACTTGGGATAATCCCAAACCACTTCTTTACCTATAGTAATCCAATATCGTGGAATTGCCGTGCTTCCACGTTGTGACTGCATCCTACGTGCCGAACAATGAATTTGAAAGTTAATATCATCAGCCATGATATTGTACAAATCTCTTTGTAATTTGCTCCAAGGTTTTTTGTTTTCTGCCATATTTCCTAATTGGTTTCAATCTTCCTATTCACCTTCAATCGAATCACCTCGATACTTTCCAAGTCATCAATCATTTAATCCTTTATGGTTTCCCAGTATGCAATCACATCTTCTGCTTTAAAAGTCGTAACCTTGGTGTCATCGAATCCAAACCCTTTCATTAGATGATTGATGCCTCTGGAAATATAATCGTCAGGCTTCACACCGGTATGGTAGCAGTAATCGGCAAGGGCAATACCCCCATTGAATAATTTAGTGAACATTTTTTCTATCTGCTCTTTCTCCAAACCTACCTTGATATAACTCATGCCCTCTTCATTGGTAACTTCTTCCATATCTTCGGTAGTGAATTCAGCCAAATAAAGTTGCTTGGAAAGTTCCATGTCATCAAGGAAGAAAAAGGTGGAAACATTGGTGCCAAGCCGCTCCATCCAACGATTTATCTTATGATTTACAAAAATATTGCCGCCTTCGCCCAATCGTTCTTCAGGAGGAATATCGGCAAAATAAATATGCATGTTATATAATGAATTCAATATCCAATCCTTTTTGTGCTGTGCCACCATTATGCGGTCGGTTAGAGCTTGAATATGAAGTTCTTCCACCTCCTTCCAACTTATATTAATGATGATTCCTTCTCCCTTGGTTGCCGCCATGTCCAATTCAGCAGCATATTTTGCATAGTTAGGATGATTTTTATCCATCCAATATTGTTTCATGGCAAATACGTTTCCAGTTTGTTTTTTTTCATTCGGCTGCTTGGTGTACACGCTATTATCCATGCATAGTAAATTGGTCTGCAAAGCACTGGTGGGGCCATAAACTCTGGGCTTGCCATTTCTAAAAAATCGGGTGTAAGCATATAAATGCTTGCCTACACCTTCAGGGCCGGTATTTAGTGTAGTCGAAGTACCTTTAAATTCGCTGACAGTGGTTCCATCGTGAAAATCGAGAGGGGGAACATTGCCTATTTTAATTGCCATTTCGATGCCATCAACACCATCGGGTAGCCCGTTTTTATTAGCCATTTTTTTAATGAATTTTTAATTATGTCAATATCTGTCTCTAAAATGTCATCCAAGGATATTTGGTTAATGCCCCCAGTCATGCTATATATTATAGGGGCAAAAGTAAACATTATCTTAAAAATAGTCTATAAGGAGGATTTTATAAGCCACTAATACCTTCCGGAAGGTCTTAATAGATGCCGGAGTCTTCTGGCAAGACGTTAGACTATTCGACACCAAAACAAACGAATATCGATCCGATAAAGGATTTTTTTATGACAATAGGAAACTGGGTATGTCCAAACAACTGTGTCATTTTACATTACGGTTTAGACATTCTGTCGGCAAATTTAATATTTAATTGTGAAACGATCATTTTCCAGTTATAGATTCCTCC
>CAIWCG010000259.1 GCA_903911135.1 uncultured Bacteroidota bacterium | reverse complement strand
CTTGGAAAGCATCAGTTTGGTGTAATTGCATACGCAATTTTGATGCTTTTTCCCGTTCATGAAACAGCTATATCTAAAATGTTTTCTAAAGCCGGTTGTTAATCTAGCCTGGAAAAGTTACCGGAGTATTGCTAAAGAAAAGAAATTAAAAAATAAAACCTCCCTCGTAATTCCTAATTCCCAAGGATGCACCTAAAATATTTTTGCGTTAAGAAATAAAACAGCAGGCACCAAGCCAAGAAAGCAGTACAGTCCGCCCATCAAATACCCACTGCCCACAGCATCCCACGGCGGGCCTAGTGCTGCTTCGCAGAAATGCTGTTTTATTTTAGCAAAAAGATTTAAGTGCGATTCTTTTGTTTCTTTGCTTCTAAAGAAAAGAAATTAAAAAAAGCTAAACACCCAAATAGGTCGGCATTTTTCTTGCCATTCAGCAGTGTAATCCATCTTACTTGGCAGTTATTTTAAGCGATTGAAAACAGGCTATTTCCTGTAATGCAAATTTTAACACTTTACCTTGTCAAATGTTAAAAAAACCGAGGAAATCGACTTGCTGGCCCTAGAAATCGACATGCAATCCAAGGAAATCGACTTACCACCCAAAGAAATCCTCTTACCACCTAAAGAAATCGCCTTACGACCCAAGGAAATCGCCTTACCACCCAAAGAAATCGACTTGCAACCCAAAGAAATCGACTTACCAGCCAAAGAAATCATCTTGCCAGCCAAAGAAATCTTCTTACAACACAAGGAAATCGGTGTCGGATGCCATAGAATCCTGTTCTTATCCAAAGAAAAGGTCTTCCTACCTCTTAACTATACCCCAAAATCCCCACATCTCCAACCACCACCCAAAATACAAATCCAAAATCCACTAGACCGCCTACTATTGCCTCTTCATATCCAGTGCATCCCCTCAAAACATCCTCCACAAAACAGCAGTATTAATTAACACCCTGATGTTTACAAATAACCCATCAGCAGCCAAAACCCGGTAAGTATTTGCAGTAACTTTGTAACCGCATAAATTTATAATACATTTAGTCATGGCAAAAGGAAAAACAGTTAAAAAAGAAACCAAAAAGGCCCCTGCAAAGTCGCCTAAGGAAAAGAAAGCTGCCAAAGCGGCGAAGAAAGCACACTAGTGCCCCCTCTACCGAATGCTCCACAATGCGTTGTGGAGCATTTGCATTTTAAAGGGTCTTGATCAGCGATAAAACATGAAAATTTGGGAACAGAACTTCGACGACGAGCTGAAGTTCAAGGCCGTTCGGAGCAGCGGAGCAGGCGGCCAGAACGTAAACAAGGTAGCCACCAAGGTAGAACTGTCGTTTGATGTCTTGAACTCCTCCATCCTCACCGAAGAGCAGCAAAATCTGCTGTTGGAAAAGGCCGCTGCCAAGATAAACACCGAAGGCTGGCTCAAGATGTCGTCTCAAACCGCCCGCACCCAGCTATCGAACAAGGAAAACGTCCGGAAGAAGTTCCATAAACTCCTCGAGAAAGTCTTTACCAAGAAGAAGAAACGCATCCCCACAAAAGTGAGCGCCGCCACCAAAGAAAAACGCTTGGCTGACAAAAAACTGCAGTCACAAAAGAAAGAACTGCGCGCAAAAACGAAAGTTTAGTAGTTATAATTCATCTTCCCGATAGCAATCGAGAACAAAATGGAGCCATTGGTCTGGTGCGAATTCGCATCGGCAAACACCTGGATGCCAAAGCCCAAGAAATTGGTCGGCATATAGAAGAATTTGCCTTGAATGGCCAGCCCAATGCGGTTGGTATGGGTATAATCTATCTTGTTGGTGGCAAAATTGTAGTAGGAATCAGTGTATTGGCCATACCCTAACCCTCCCGTGAAGGTGGCAACAGACCTTTTCTTCTTGATGATGTAGCCCGCGGTAGCATAATAGTCGGATGCTCGGGTAAATTTGGTGTGTTCGTTCCAACTCCTGGCCGCCCCCAAGCAAAACACCACACTATCGGTGAATTGGAGGTTCAAATTGGTGATGCCGCCATAGCCAAAGGTGCTATATCCCACACCTCCATCCACCCATAGCCCCTGTATCGACATATACCAGTAATCCTTCTCCGATTCCATGTGGCCCACCTGCCCAAAGGACCTGTTTGCCACCGAAGTGCCCATATATATAAGGAGCAAGAGGATTATTCGTCGCAGGTATTTCATCTTCGAATGCCGTTATTCATCGGGCGAAAGTAAGATATTTAAAAATTATGGTTCTTGAATATGTTATGGCTGCTAACGGACACGGCGAGGAATTATTAGGTTCACTTTAGTTCTCGATAAGGGAAAAACAGCAACAATCATAACCATATCAAATGTTTTTTATATCTTTACGGCTCCAAATATGTTGAAAAGAAAGGATGAAGTTTAAGTTTACCATGTATTTTTTAGTAAAAGAATTGCCGTTGACCAAGTATTGTTTACCAATGTATAATAAGCAGGTTATCAATGCAAAACAAAGCGGTCGGAATGAATAATGCAGGTCTTAAAGTGTAAGAAATGAAGAAAAAAGGTTTGGATTCGGGAACCAAGTGAGTGTATTTTTGCATCGTTAAAATTATATAAATCTATAAATTAAAAATTACAATTATGAAAAGTTTAAAAGTAACAATCGGAACCACAGGATTCATTGCAATCCTGTTTTTCTTGGCGACCATTTTCAGCGGAAATGCGAACGCAACATGCCAATCCCACTTTACCTGGGTACAAACATCTAACAACGTAATTAACTTTACGAACACCTCAACCGGGACAAGCTCCATGACCAACTATCAGTACAGTTTTGGTGATGGCAACTACGATTACATCCCGAATCCAGTGCATACCTACATGGCTCCAGGCCATTATGCCGTATGCCTTACAATTTTTGATTCAAGTTCCCTGTGCCAAAGTGTTTTTTGCGACACTGTTACTGTAACAGGAAACGTTATCTGCACCATGACGGTCAGTTCCATGAACTACCCTTCAAGTTGCCAGTCTTGCACAGATGGTTCCATTTCCGTTAATGAAAGCGGCGGTACTGCCCCTTTCACTTTTGTTTGGTCACCAAATGTATCTACCACTGCAGCTGCAAATAACCTCCTTGCCGGCATTTATAATGTTACGGTAACGGATGCAAACAACTGCACTGCCGTTCTTACCACTACGCTTGATTCCTCATCGTGCCATGCTCACTTTACTTGGAGCCAAACATCCAACAATGTAATCAGCTTTACCGATGCATCAACAGGAAACAATTCCTTTACAAACTATTACTGGACCTTCGGTGATAACAGCTACGATTACTCTCAGAACCCCGTGCATACTTATGGCAACCCTGGAACTTACCAAGTTTGCCTAACCATATCCGATTCAAGTTTCGCTGGCCCATGCAACAGCACCTATTGTGCTACAATTACTGTTACTGGTTCTAATTGCTTCGGATTCGGCATCGGTGCAAGTGTAACGAATGCCACTTGCATGACTTGCTATAATGGTGCTATAGCTACCAACGTTAATAATGGTACGGCACCTTTCACTTACACTTGGACACCTAATGTGGGCACCGGTTCTTCCGTTTATGGATTGAATCCTGGAACCTATTCCGTTTGTGTTAGCGATGCACATGGCTGTACTGCCTGTGTTGGAGCTACCGTGGACACTACCAGCAGTGCAGGTTGTTCTGCCAACTTCATTGTTTATCCTGATTCAAATACATTGCATCAATATTGGGCAGTAAATAATGCTACAGGTGCTCAACCAATGCATTATTATTGGACTTGGGGCGATAACACTTCTGATACTACCGCCTATCCTCAACATACCTATGCCACTGCCGGTGTTTACACCATTTGTTTGACTGTGGTGGATGCCAACGGATGTTCCAGCGCTTATTGCGACAGCATGTATGTTCAGCGTACATCGAACACCATGATTTATGTAAATGTCATTGCACCAGTTACTGGAATAAAGGAAAATACGGTGGTGAACAACTGGTCGGTTTATCCTAATCCGGTTTCGAACTCGATGATGATCAACTATACCATGATGCAATCGGCTGATGTAACCATCAATCTGTTTGACATGCTGGGCAACAAGGTCAATGAAATAGTGAAAGCCAACCAGTCGCTTGGAAAACATTCCGTGAATGTGGATGCCGGCCAATTGGCTCAAGGCCTGTATCTGTTGCAGATTACCGCTGGCAACAAAACGATGTCTCAAAAGATTTCGGTAGTAAAATAACGTCTGTTTAGTTTCAATGAAGAGAGGAACCTGTGAAAACGGGTTCCTCTTTTTGTTTGATGATGATGCCTCTATGATAGCACCGATACGGATGCAATTATAGAGGCGGTATGAAAGGAATTATGAATTATAGATTATGAATTATAAATGTTTTTAATTTATAATCTATAATTCACAATTTATAATTTCAATAAGGAGCCGATGTTTTCTTCTCGTCCCATCTGCGTCCCGCTATCCGCTGTAGCCGCTGCATCCCCATTTCCGACACAAAGCAGCGGGCTGCCGCTACTATCGGGGCTATG
>CAIWCG010000258.1 GCA_903911135.1 uncultured Bacteroidota bacterium | reverse complement strand
CTTCTCGTCCCATCTGCGTCCCGCTATCCGCTGTAGCCGCTGCATCCCCAATACCGACACAAAGCAGCGGGCTGCCGCTACTATCGGGGCTAGTTTTGATGGCAGGTTGCTCGAAACGGCTTTTATAAAGTAACGATATCCATTCATATTTTCCTGTTTAAGACCTATTTCAAGCTAAAAAAGTGTTTTTGCACCCCTTCAGAATTTTATAAACCGATAAAAACTATTTTTTATACCATCGTTGAGTTCCGAAAGTGAATAAAAACTATTTTTTATACCATCGTTGAGTTCCGAAAGTGAATAAAAACTATTTTTTATACCCTCGTTAAGTTCCGAAAGTGAATAAAAACAATTTTTTATACCCTCGTTGAGTTCCGAAAGTGAATAAAAACATTTTTTTATACCCTCGTTGAATTCAATTGGCCTATAAAAACTATTTTGCATGGCTTCAGTTAATTCCAAGGGGGAGTCGCATTTAGTTGCGATGGCCTCGTTGGATTCCAAAAGTGAATCGCAACAATTAGCGATAGCCTCGTTGGATTCCGAAAGTGAATCGCAACTTTTAGCGATGGCCTCGTTGGATTCCGAAAGTGAATCGCAACATTTAGCGATGGCACAATTTTATTTCGTGAGCCTATCGCAACTTTTAGCGACCCATTCAGAAGTTTCCAAGTACTATAATCATACGAATTTCATAGTCCGACCAACTTATAAAACCCAAAATCACTCCTTATATATATAGGCATCTATAAATATTACCAACAAAAAATTGCATTACTCATTATAATTTTATAATTTTACACCACAAAAAAATGAAGAAAATGAAAAAGAGACTACAAAACCTCGTCATGGTTGCGATATTATTGATTGCCGCCAATCTTATCCCCACTCAAAATGTAAAAGCCACCCATGCCATGGGTGCCGAAATTACCTACAAATGTTTGGGGAATAACAAATATCTGTTTACTTATCAGTCTTATTTCGACTGTTCGAGCGCCCTAAATATGTACGCTCAATTTCCTACCATTCCTTTTAATATTCATTCTACCTCCTGTGGCTTCGATTCCACTTTTACCATGACATTGGATTCCGCATTGTCCGGTGTTGAGATAACTCCTGTTTGCCCAACCATGCAAACACAGTGTACGAATGTAAATTCAATTTATCCAATCAGCAAATAATCATAACCGACGTTTTGGGTAATAAGGTTTATTCTCAAACATTGAATAGTGCCCAAGAAACTAAGATAGACATTTCGAGTATCAGGGTAGGAATATATTTTTATGAGTTGAATGGGAAAAGAGGAAAAATTGTTAAAGAGTAAACAAAAGTAAGCTAATAATTATTTCATTAATACTGATTTATGTCATATACTTAGAATAAAGTAAAACCTACTTTTGCTGCGAAATATTACTTGATAATTAACGCAGCAAAAATGAGCAATAATAAAATCTATCAATGGCAAATGGTTGAACTCGACAAGGAGTTTCAACTAAAAACATCAGACTTCCCCGAACTGAAAGAAGGAGAAGTACTTATACAAATTGCAGGTTGTGGCGTGTGCCATACCGACCTAAGTTTCTGGCATTATGGTGTTCAGACCAAACATGCCTTACCACTTACCCTAGGTCACGAAATCAGTGGTGTGGTCATTGCAGGAGATGCCAAATGGCTGAATAAATCAGTCATTATTCCAGCAGTCCTTCCTTGTGGCGAATGTGACTTATGCAAAAAAGGCCGAAGCAATATCTGTAGAAATCAATTGATGCCCGGCAATGATTTTCAAGGCGGATTTGCATCTCATATTACGGTTCCTTCCAAATTTTTATGCGAAGTAACAGACACTGTTATGAAAAAATATAAGTTGGAAGAATTGGCTGTCATTGCCGATGCCATATCAACACCATACCAAGTGGTCAAGAAATCAGAATTGGAAGCAGATGATTTGGCAATTGTAATTGGTGTTGGAGGAGTTGGAGTTTATGGTGCCTTGATAGCAAAGATATTTGGTGCCAAGGTCCTCGCCTTGGACATCAACGATGAGAAACTTGCTACCGCCAAAGCAAATGGCATTGATGCTGTTCTGAATATAAAAGGTCTTGATTTAAAAACCATAAAAGATAAAATCAAAGAATTGGCCAAGGAAATCAATGCACCAAAATTCGGTTGGAAGATATTCGAATTCTCTGGCACGAAAGCAGGTCAGGATTTGGCTTTTAACCTAATTACATTCACTTCTACACTTTCAATAGTTGGTTTTACAATGGATAAAGTGGAAGTCAGGTTGAGTAATCTTATGGCATTTGATGCGAAATTGATTGGAACTTGGGGCTGCCGCGCCGAATTGTATCCGGAAGTTTTGGATTTGATAGCTACTGATAAATTGAATATTTCACAATTCGTTCAGACCTTTCCCATGTCGCAAATCAACGAAGTATTCCGCAATACCTTAGAACATAAATATACCAAACGTTCTGTATTAGTGCCCGATTTTAAATAAATAATAATTAAATAACATGAAAGAATTAAAGAATCACAACATCGTAGAAACAACTTTTAAGGAAATAATCTTTGAAAAAAGACCTTGCATCGATAAGGATGGAACCCCGATTGAAGGCCTGTATAATGCCTGGATTTGGTTGAATAACCCCAAGCAATACAACTCCTACACTACAGGCGCAGTGAAGGAAGTAATCCTCGCTTTTGGCGAGGCTTCTAATGATCGAAGTGTGGTGGCAGTGGTCTTCACGGCTGTGGGCGATAAAGCATTCTGCACCGGAGGAAACACGAAGGAATATGCTGAATATTATTCCGGCAATCCACAAGAATATGGACAATATATGCGCTTGTTCAATGACATGGTAAGTGCCATCTTGAAATGTGAGAAACCCGTTATCTGCCGCGTGAATGGAATGCGTGTTGGCGGAGGTCAGGAGATAGGAATGGCTTGCGATTTCACCATTGCTAGTGATATGGCTCGCTTCGGTCAGGCAGGTCCGAAACATGGTAGTGCTCCGATAGGTGGCGCCACAGATTTCCTTCCGCTGTTTGTGGGAGTCGAGAGAGCTATGATGTCATTGACTTTATGTGAACCATGGACAGCGCATCAGGCTTATTATTTTGGAGTGATTACCGATGTGGTTCCTGTATTGAAGGTAGATGGCAAGTTCATCCCCAACCCAATGGTGAATACCGAAAAGATTACTGATGAATATGGACGAATTGTTTTTGGGAATATGAAATCGGGAGAGGATTTGAAGAAGGCTAAAGACCTTATGGCAGTAGCAGAAACCGATTTCACCATGCTTGATAAAGCCGTGAATGGTTTAATAGCAAAAATCATCCATACATTCCCTAACTGCATGAATAAAACCATCAGTGAAGTGCGTAAATTCAAGCTCGAACATTGGGATAAAAACAAAGAGAATAGCCGTGAATGGTTAGCGTTGAATATGATGACAGAAGCTAAAGCTGGGTTCCGCGCTTTCAATGATGGACCAAAGGAAAACCGTGAGGTGGACTTCGTGAAACTAAGGAAGTTATTGGCAG
>CAIWCG010000257.1 GCA_903911135.1 uncultured Bacteroidota bacterium | reverse complement strand
TCTGCGAAAAGGCTTTGCCTTTTCGCCGCAGCCAGGTTATCTGCAAAAGTCATTTCGAGCAACCTGCCGTCGAAGCATAGCCCTGACATGCCCAGACTTATCCTGCCATTGCAAAGGGCTTGGTGTTTGGCGGCAGATAATCGGTGGCTGGCAGGTAGCACCGTCATACGAGAACTGAATATCGGCTCCAAAAAAGAAAAATATTTAGGGCTATAATCCAAGTTCTGGGTCTTTTGGTGGAATTTGTCCTTGGCATTGCCTAATTTTACGCCCTATGGAAAACGGGATGAACTTGCAGGAAGTAAAATCGGCGAAAGATGCGGAAGCGTTTTTGAAAGCGCCTTTGGCCATCTATAAAAATGATGCCTTTTGGGTGCGCCCAATGGATAATGACGTGAATGCGGTCTTCGATGTGAAGAAGAACAAGTATTTCCGCCATGGTGAGGCGATACGGTGGATTTTGATGGATGATAGCGGCAAATGTATCGGTAGGGTGGCGGCTTTCATCAACCAAAAATCGGCCAAAACTTTTGAACAACCGACTGGTGGCATGGGCTTTTTTGAGTGCATAAACGACAAAAAGGCTGCGTTCATCCTGTTCGATGCCTGCCATAAGTGGCTGCAGGAACGTGGCATGGAGGCCATGGATGGACCCATCAACTTTGGCGAAAAAGACCGGTGGTGGGGACTTATGATTGATGGATATTCGGAGCCTACCTATTGCATGAACTATAATTTACCTTACTACAAGGACTTGTTTGATGCTTATGGGTTCAAGACTTACTATGAACAATATTGCTATCACTTGCCTGTCAATTGTGTCATTCCGGAGAAATATCAGGAGAAAGCGGATAGGATAAAGCAAAATCCGGCTTATACTTGTGAGCATATAAGAAAGAATGAGTTGGAGAAATTCACCGAGGACTTCCTAACCATCTACAACAAGGCTTGGGGAAAACATGCAGGCTTCAAGGAGATGGAGCTGCCTCAAGCCAAGGCCATCATGAGATCCATCAAGCCCATCATGGAGGAGAATCTGCTTTGGTTTACGTATTATAATGGCGAGCCAATAGGATTCTTCATTATGTTGCCAGAGCTGAACAAGATCATTCGCCACCTGAATGGCAAGATGAACAACTGGGGCAAACTGAAGTTCCTTTGGTACAGATGGCGAGGTGTCTGCGACAAAACTTTCGGTGTCATCTTCGGCATCATACCAGAGCATCAAGGAAAGGGTGTAGAAGGGTTCATCATCATGAGTGCAGCAGAGGTCATCCAGAAAGAAAACCGCTACAAAGACCTGGAAATGACTTGGATAGGAGACTTCAACCCCAAGATGATTCATCTGGTGGAGTCCTTGGGAGCCACCCGTTGTAAAACCTATGCCACCATGAGAAAGCTGTTTGATGAAAACAAGCCCTTTGCTAGAGCGGAAATAATCAAATAGAAAAAATAATTGGATATAGTTTGCTAACTTCCATTATTAATCCTATTTTTGCACCCGCTAAAAAAAGCGCCAACGATTCCGTAGCTCAGCTGGTAGAGCATAACACTTTTAATGTTGGGGTCCTGGGTTCGAGTCCCAGCGGGATCACACCCCGAATGAAAACCGATTGAATCCATTACGATTTAATCGGTTTTCTTCATTATGATGCCTTGTTGAAACGCTGCGCTTGTGCATTCAAAGGATTTTTGTAGGTTTGCACGGTAAAACAATTATTAACAGGTATGAAAAAGAAGACTATATTGACACTGCTGATTTCGTGTTTAAGCTTATTTGTTTTGGCTCAAGCCAGTTCAAAATTGGATGAGAACAACGGTTTCAAGGATTATAAGTTCGGTGATAAGCTAAAGGGCTACTTGAAGATGAAGAAGTTCAGCGATTCATATTTTGTGAACGACCAGAATGTGTTGAGGATACCTGCAAAGGATCTGTCTATAGGTGATATTCCAGTTAAATATGTGGATTTGTATTTCATCGACAGCTTGCTGAGCAAGATAGAGGTTTTTCTTCCGGTGCAGTATAACAATGACCTGCTGACGGCCTGCAAGAATGTTTTCGGGACGCCAGATTCGATGCACTACAAGAGCGATACATCGGGAAAGAAGGAAGATATTCCGGACATGATAGTGAGCGAAAGCTACTGGCATGGCGCCGAAATAAAGTTGTCGTTTTCTGACTTGAGCAATAAGTTCTATACCACTCCCGAAAAGGATTCTCCGCTATACAAGAAGCTTACCGTGAAGTTGGTTTATGAATTGAAGAACTATCAGGAGCTGCTTGCGAAGAAGAAGGATGTCATCATCGAAACGAAAACAAAAAGCGACTTTTAGCAGCTGCCGATTCCTTTACTCCATCAGCATCTTCCCTGCTCCAAGCACGGTTTTATTATCGTCGATAAGCTTATAGAAATACATGCCGCCGGGCAAATTATTTCTGTGGATGACGATTTCTTTATTGCTGCCCACATAAATATTCTGCACCTCTTGACCCAATAAATCATTAACAATGAAAATTGATTTCATGATGAAATTGGCAGAATAGCCCCATAATTTAGGTGAAAGTTGAGCTTTATTGAGGTTAGAACATGCTTTATTAGATGATCATAAAATTTAATTGGCTTGAAAATCAATATAATAATCATAATGTTGCACACTGATCGATCAATGCTCGACGTTGATCGATCAATGCTCGACGCTGATCGATCAATGCTCAACGTTCATCGATCAATGCTCAACGTTCATCGATCAATGCTCAACGTTTATCGATCAATGCTCAACGTTCATCGATCAATGCTCAACGTTCATCAATCAATGCTCAACGTTCATCGATCAATGCTCAACGCTCATCGATCAATGCTCAACGTTCATCGATCAATGCTCAACGCTCATCGATCAATGCTCAACATTATTACAATTCCTATGGAAAACAAGCTTTTAACGGATTATCACCTGCCAAGAATTATTATTATTGATGAATCATTAATAATTGCTTCGCTAATGGCGAGCTATCATGAATGTATCATCGGCAGGGTCAAGAAACTGCTGGTCATTGAAAATGGACGACAACGTGTTTATGCTTCTTCTTCGAGCAGTTGTTTTTCGTAAAGACTGTAGTAATGTCCTTGTTTTTCGATGAGTTGCTGATGGGTGCCTTCTTCGACAATGCTTCCGCTTTCGAGGAAGATGATGTGGTCGGCATTCTTTACGGACGATACGCGATGGGAGATGATGACGGTGGTGCGGTTGTTCATGATGTCCTTCAGGTTGTTCAAAATATCTTCCTCGGTTTGGGTATCCACCGCCGACAGACAGTCGTCGAAGACCAGAATCTTAGGCTTCTTGATGATGGCACGAGCGATGGAAATCCTTTGTTTCTGCCCGCCCGACAGGGTGATACCGCGTTCGCCCACCTTGGTTTCGAAGCCTTCGGGAAACTCCATGATGTTCGAATGGATGGCTGCATCTTTTGCCGCCTTTTCTATCAAGTCCTTGTTGTTTCTGTCGAGGTCTTTCAGGCCAAAGGCAATGTTGTTTGCGATGGTATCGGAGAAGAGGAAAACATCTTGAGGAACCATGCCTATGTTGGAACGCAAAGCCCCCAAATCAAGGGTGCGGATGTCGTACTTACCGATGCAAATCTTGCCACTGGTAGTGTCATACATGCGAGCCAAAAGGTTGGCTATGGTGGATTTACCGGAGCCTGTTCGTCCCAATATCGCCAATGATTTGCCTTCCTCCACTTGAAAGGAAACGTTGTTCAGCGCCATCACTTTAGAGTCGGGATAAACGAACGAAACCTTGTCGAAAGTTATCTTTGGAACCATCTCCGTCATGCCATCGGCAGGCGACTTGATTTCGGATTCGGTATGCAGAAATTCATTTATCCGAACCTGCGATGCAGCCGCCCTGTTCACCAAGCTGGTAACCCAACCTACGGCTGCAAAAGGCCAGGTAAGCATGTTTATGTAAATGATGAATTCGGCAATGTTGCCCATGGTAATCTGACCCTTGATGACCTGAATTCCGCCTACGTAAATCGTTATCAAGGTGCTTAGCCCTATCAAGACTATTATCAAGGGAAAAAAGATAGCATTGATCGTTGCCAGTCGAATGGATTTCTTCCTGTAAAACTTATTCTCCCTATCAAAGTCAGCGGAGGATTGTTCCTCTCGAACGAAGGATTTCAAGACCCTTATTCCGGAGAAGGCCTCTTGCACAAAGGTGGATAATTTCGATTGTTGCTCCTGCACCAGTTCACTCTGCTTGTTGATGATGTTGCTTACATAATAGATCGATATGGCCATGATAGGCAAGGGAAGCAAGGCGTATAAGGTCAGTTTTACATTGACGCTTAGCATCGTAACGATGACCAAAACAAAGAGGGCAGCAAGGTTCAAGGAGTACATGATGGCCGGCCCTATGTACATCCTTACGCGGCTTACATCTTCGCTGATTCTGTTCATGATGTCGCCGGTATTGTTTCGTTTATAAAACGCGAGATCTAACTTTTCATATTGCTCGAACACCTCATTTTTAAGGTCCCTTTCTATCAATCTCGACATCACGATGATGGTCTGTCTCATCAAAAAAAGAAAGATGCCTTTCAGTAAAAAGAATACCACCACCGCAATGAAATAATACAGCAGCGGGTCCTTCAAGGTAGCCAACAGTTCTTCAGGCGACTTGTCATGATTGTTAGCCATGGCATCCCTCACCTTATCAATGATATCCCTTGTAAACTGAGCAGGATAGATGGCAAAGAGATTGGAGATGATGACAAAGAAAAAGCCCAGTATAAATCGCCATTTATACCGATAAAAATACTTGTTTATGTGCCAAAGCGCTTTCATGTGATGCATGCAAAATTAGTAATTCGTCGGGTATCGGAATCTAGTGCTTAGAAATCGCTCCTAATTATTTAACGGAGAATGATAAACCCAAAAGAATAGATTCATTGTCATTAAAAATTACTGATTGCTAAGATTTTTTGTAATTTTAAACCCGCATTCAATGGTGTAGTCTATACTAAGAATAATAAATCAATGATGATTAAAACCTCCCAATCCGAGAAGAAAAAAAGCCCCAAAAGCAATGGAAAGTACTTGCTTCTGGCAGTCTTCATAGCCTTCTCCGTATCCATAAAGGCACAAGTAAATCCTTATGCATGTGTTGATACAACCCAAATACAATTAGGTCACGACTGCACCGTAAATGGCCGACCCGATTTTCGCCCAATATGTGCCTGCGACGGCAAGACATACATCAATCAATGCGTTGCACAATACCTCCATGGTGTCAATCCAATCAACCTCCAAGACGGCCCCTGCGAAGATTTCATCGATTATTTCTATCCCAATCCATTCTTCAGCGAAACCGCCGGATATGATGCCCTTCACTATTATGTAGATGTAAAAGACCCATCCACAATAGTCCATGTCGTCATCATGGGCATCTCCAATTTCAGCATCTATTACATTCAGGATTATACTTTCACCAATCTGTTTTCAGCGCCATTCATCTATCAGGACGACATACCGGTATATAACTTCCCAAGAGGAATTTATCTCATCCGGGCCAGCACATCCAACTACGTGAAGTACAAGAAATTCGTGAAAATGTAATTTTATATCTCCAATTTTCTTAATTTTGCACCTCTTAAAAATAACAACTAAACAATAAATAATATGGAAGCTGACGTAAAGAAAGTCTTAGACGAAACAGGCGCTCACATGGAAAAAGCAATCTCCCATCTCGAGGCCGAACTACAAAAAATACGAGCCGGAAAAGCCAGTCCACAAATGCTCGACGGCATATATGTAGACTACTACGGAACCAACACCCCGCTCACACAAGTAGCAAACATCAACACCAGCGATGCACGCACCATCGTCATCCAACCATGGGAAAAATCAATGATACACCCCATCGAAAAAGCCATTACCAACGCCAATCTCGGTTTTAATCCACAAAATGACGGAATAGTCGTCCGAATTGTCGTACCACCATTAACCGAAGAAAGAAGAAAAGACCTCGTAA
This sequence comes from uncultured Bacteroidota bacterium, assembly GCA_903911135.1. Classification (GTDB taxonomy): domain Bacteria; phylum Bacteroidota; class Bacteroidia; order AKYH767-A; family JABDAW01; genus JABDAW01. The sequence goes on along the minus strand of CAIWCG010000257.1, from coordinate 21,292 downwards.
AAAAGACCAAAGCAGAAGGCGAACATGCCAAGGTAACCATCCGAAACATCCGACGCGACACCATGGAACTCTTCAAAACCTTCATCAAGAAAGGCCTACCCGAAGACCTTGGAAAAGATGCCGAAACAAAAGTTCAAGGCCTCACCAACAACTATATCGCCCGAGTCGACAAACACCTCGAAGCAAAAGAAGCAGAGATAATGACAGTTTAACCATCTCCGCTCCTCCCAAATATAATTTAATTTAAGTTTATTGATACCCTTTCGTTGGTTAACCAGCGGAAGGGTTTTTTTATGCCCACTACCCCATTCATAATCTATAATTCATCATTTATAATTTCTAAAAGGAGCCTATATCCTCCTCTCGCCCCATCCACGTCCCGCTATCCGCTGTAGCCGCTGCCTCCCTAAATCCGACACAAAGCATCGGGCTGCCGCTACTATCGGGGCTAGGCTCTGACGGCAGGTTGCCTCGAAATGGCTTTTTATAGCTAAACAGTTATCAATCAATCAATTATATCCTGTTTCACCGCCTTTGTGAGTAGGCTCACAAACTTTGTGAGCCTACTCACAAGGTTTGTAAGCTAGCGTACAAACTTTCTAAGCTAGCGTACAAAGTTTGCAAGTTAGCGCACAAAGTTTGCAAGTTAGCGCACAAAGTTTGAAAGCTAGCACACAAGGTTTGCAAGCTAGCTCACAAAGTTTGTAAGCTAGCGTCCAAAAGTTGGACGCCTATCTCCAAACCTAAAATTTCCAGTCATTTTCTTCGTAAGTGGTAACATTGGAAAGTATCATGACAGCTGATTCGAAGCAAGTAGCCATCAAATCTAGCCCCGATAGTAGCGGCAGCCCGCTGCTTTGTATCGGAAATGAGGATGCAGCGGCTACAGCGGATAGCGGGACGAAGATGATACGAGAAGAAACCATAGGCTCCAAAAAAAATTAAACCTCATCGAAAAAAAGATAGATTTCATAAATCATGATAAAAATCATCTAGTTTTGTGTGCTCGTTCAGTATAAATAAATAGTTATCTTCTTCTTGTAATTCCAAAATTTATATAGATTTGCAGCCGAAATAAATCAAACGACTTGTTCGTTTACTAAATTAATAAAAAAATAAAGCAATGATTGAAGTGAAAGACCAACTGACACAAGAAAAAACAGAACATTCTGTATTTAATAATCCATCTTTCAATAAGCACGAACAAGTGGTTTATTGCTACGATGAAGCGACTGGATTGAAGGCCATTATAGCCATTCATAATACAGTTTTAGGACCATCTTTGGGCGGCACCAGAATGTGGATGTATAAATCGGAAGCCGATGCATTGAATGATGTATTGAGATTATCGAGAGGAATGACATATAAGGCGGCCATTTCAGGTTTGAACCTTGGTGGTGGAAAAGCTGTCATCATCGGCGATGCCAAGAAACAGAAATCAGAAGCATTGTTCCGTCGTTATGGACAATTCGTTGAATCCTTGGGAGGAAGATACATAACCGCTGAAGATGTTGGCACATCAGTAGCCGACATGGAAAATGTAAGAAAAGAAACCAAACATGTTTCGGGCTTGCCAGTAGAGCATGGTGGAAGCGGAGACCCATCTCCTGTAACCGCTTATGGTGTATATATGGGCATGAAGGCAGCAGCAAAATACAAATATGGCAGCGATAGTTTGGAAGGAAAGAGCGTTGGAGTTGAAGGTGTTGGCCATGTTGGCGAATATCTGGTAGAGCTTTTAAGAAAGGAAAATGCCAAGGTTTTTATTTCCGACATCAATGAAGAACAATTGAAAAAAGTGTCTTCACTTTATAGTGCTGAAATCGTTTCCGTTTCAGGTATTTATGATTTGGATATGGACATTTATGCTCCATGTGCTTTGGGTGCCACGGTGAACACGGATACCATCAGTCGATTGAAGTGTTCCATCATTGCAGGCTCATCAAACAATCAATTGGCTGATGAAAACATTCACGGTAAAATGGTAAAGGATAAGGGCATTACGTATGCTCCCGATTTCTTGATTAATGCGGGTGGATTGATCAATGTATATTCTGAATTGAATGGATATAATCGTGAAGCAGCCATGGAATCGACCCGAAAGATTTATGATGTCACCTTAGAAATTCTTAAAAGATCGGATGTAGAGAATATTCTTCCTCTTACAGCAGCGAAAGAAATTGCTGAAGAGAGAATAGCTGCAAAGTCCAAGAGATAATCATTTTTTTCGAAGGGAAAAGTCCCTTCCTTCTTTTTATTAAAAAACGTTCTTAAATTTATAAAAACAGTATGATAAGCCGACGACATATCAGAATTAAAGTAATGCAGGCTTTATATTCTTTCTTTCAGGGTGAAGACAAGACCTTGATTCAAGTAGAAAACGAACTGAAGGAAAGCATCGAAAAGGCATATGATTCCTATTTGTTGCTGTTTTTATTGGTTTCTGAATTGGCCGAAATATCAAGGATTTATGCTGAAGATAAACCTGAGAAATATATCAAGGTCATCATGTCACATAAAGCCAATACAAGGTTTTATGATAATATTTATGTTCAGAAAATCCTTAATGATACCACTATTCAAACGATTGTCAAGCAACGAAAACTTACTTGGCAGAAGGAAAATGATGTCTTGAAGAAATTATTCAACGATATTAAGGAATCATCAATTTATTCAACCTATACCTGGAGCACCAATAACCTTTTTGAAGAGGACAATAAGTTTATTATAGACATCTTAAAGGAAATCGTTTTCAAATCTGACTTATTTCTGGATATTATGGAGGAAAAAAGTCTTTATTGGACTGATGACAAGAAATTGGTGCTTTCGAATTTTATCAAGACTGTAAAAACAGAAACTCAATTTTCTGAACAGATTAATATATTCCCGAAATTCAGAGATATTGAAGACAAGCAATTCATGCTCGAATTGCTTCGTAAGACTATAATTAATGATAAGGACTTTGAAAAGAGAATATCGAAGAAAACAGTCAATTGGGATTTGGAACGGATTGCATTGATAGACGTGATATTAATGAAAATGGCTTTGGCAGAAATGATTTCATTTCCGGATATTCCAGAAAAGGTAACCATTAATGAGTTCCTCGAGATAGCCAAAGAATACAGTACAGAAAACAGTCATAATTTCATTAATGGAATCATTGATAATATCCGTATGGATATGGAACATGACGGATTGATTGCAAAAACGGGTAAGGGATTATTATATACTGATAAACCTAGTCATCAAGATATGAGTTTACCTAATGAAGATAAGCCTGAAAAAATTAAACGGAAGAAAAAGGAACTTAACAAGGAATAATCAATTCTATAATAAAATGAAAAATCTAACAACAATAGTCATTGTATTTTTTGTTTCATTAATGGCTTCAAAAGGCCAATCAATAACTCCAGAAGAAACAGCTAGGCATATTAATGACAGTGTAACTGTTTGTGGAGTGGTTAAGGAGGTGCATTTCATAAAGAAGGATGATAAATATACTGTAAACTTGGAGTTTGGAGATAAGTTCCCCAATGAAGTTTTCACTGTTTTTATTTCAGATGATGTACGAAAGAAGATTTCTTATGATCTTCATGACTTGGCTGAAAAGAATATCTGCGTTACGGGAAAAATCAAAATGATGAGAAAGAAGCCACAAATCGTTCTTCGTAGTTTTGATCAGATAAAGAAATAGCAACCGATTCTTATTTTATCAGACCTGTTGTTGTTTGCAGTGATTCTTTCAGGAGCTTCTTGAAAAGATCAGTTTGCATTATTTTACCTTTCATCATATCATCCAAAGGCAATTCCTTTATTCCTTTATCGCTATTGGCGAATATTTTACCACTTAAAAGCTTTCCTTTATTTACAGTATAATAAAAGGCCATCTGAATGCCATCATCGCGTAGGTCGTCGAATTGTAGGGAAGATTGATACAATCTCTTGTCGGGTTGGATATATTTAAGACCCTGTAGTTCGTCACTGCCATCACTTGAAGTCATTTCGGCATAAGTTAATTTGTCTTTAACCAGATTTACCCCTTTGGCAATCATTTTATAATTGTCCATATCTGGAATGCTAAAATTGCTTTTTATGAAATTACTGTTTTGCATGGTATTATTCCCTATTATGAATTTGCCTGAATCATCAGCAATAACAATAAAATCAGCGGTGATGTTGTCAAATTCGGATTCACCAGTATTATGTTTTACTATCTTGAATCCATTCGTCTCTTCTCTACTTGCAGCCATCTTAGAAACTACTGCCTTGTTTGCATCCCATTGGGTGCTAATGGTATCATAAGAAAAGCAAAAAACAATAATGGTAGTGCTGTCTTTAATGGGTTTAGAAGGAAAGCAAAATGTCCAAAACAGTTTTTTCGTCTTATGTTCTATTTCCATTGGGTCGGCGAGGTAATTTATCTGTAAAGTGTCACCAAAGGTCCTTGAAACTGCTCTATTGAACCCATCAATGAATTCATTCTGTTGTCCACTATTATATGCTTTTAAGAAACTTATGTCATCGCTTTCCTTGGTTCCGAAGCGCACTTCCAACCAGTCATTAAGAGATAGGTTGCCCAAAGCGATTTTCTTCCTTGTGGAATAATATTTCTGATAGGAATAGCCCCATTTTATATCCTTATCCAATTGTCGTCTTGCTTCATTGTTCAATTCATCCAAGCCTGCTTCATCGGGATGAAAGGATGGATTCTTTTCGAGAATTGCTGCCATCAGTTTCTCCATTCTCTTCTCTACTTGAACTTCTTTGTTGCTTTCCTTTATTGGGTACCCAAACTTCTGATCGACATAATTGGCAGAGACAACATGGAAGTCCTTTATTGAACCATTTACCAAGCTATCCAAGATTGCCTTATTGCTTTCTGGTGCTTCAAAAAATAGAACGGCAGTAAAGCCTTCGGGATGAATGCCCATGAATTCACAATGGTATTTCCTGCCACTTTCAATTCCGTTTTTATCGGAATATTTGATGACCGTAAAGCCATTCTTTTCAGAAACTTCAACATCCTTTGCCTCCGTCTGCTTTTGTGTTTTGTAAGCAGCAATGATGCGCTTTACAGAATCAATGCCAACAGTAAATCCATCGCAAACCATGCGCAGCGTCAGGCTCTTGTTTAGGCTTGATTCAAAAGATACCTTGTTGAATTCTTCCTGATATTTCGATTTGTTTATGACCTTGCGCCAAACGGTTGTGTCCAATTTCATTTCCAAGGATGGAGGGATGAGGATGGTTTGGTATTGCGCATTGGAATCATTAGCCCAAAGGGCCATGAAGAGGATAATAACCAGGTACTTTTTATTAGCCATCATAAAGGATGTTCGAGAAAATTCCACGGCTCAAAAATAGACAAACTTTAATTATTTGAAAGAATGCCCCTAAAACACATTGCCCATGTGTCATCGACCTATATATAAGGAATGAACTGCCTGAACATTTTGTAGGTTTGTAATCTTAAAAAAAGAATATGAGCGAACATAATGATTTAGGAAAGCAAGGCGAAGACATGGCCTGCCAGCACTTGCGCAAGAACGGATATGAGGTTCTTGGCAGGAATTTATTCTTCCGAAAAGCCGAATTGGACATTGTGGCCAAGAAGGGCAATGACTTGGTGTTCGTGGAAGTGAAAACGAGAACCAAAGGTTCGATGATGAGCCCTGAACAGGCGGTGGATATGAGAAAGCAACGTTTGATAATAGAGGCAGCCTCTGATTATATCGACAAGATGGATGTGGACATGGATGCTCGTTTTGACATCATATCGGTGGTGGTGAATGGGAGTGAATCAACGATAGAGCATATAGAGAGTGCATTCTTCCCCAGTATTTAATCAAGAGAAATTAGGGTCTTTATTGATAATTTTAACTAATTTAAACTTAAATCATCAATTTCTTTTGTAGATATAGCTATAAACCCCGCAATGTTATGTATTTTTGCAGCCTAATTATTAATTATGAGAACTAAAAAGGATTTCTCTGCGGAGAAAGCTAAACCAAGAAAAACCCCTGTTAAAACAACTCGATCTAAAGCCAGTGCCGACAGTACCGATGGAAAAAGAAAACGCACTGCCTCGGTGGACAAGGAAATAAAACCAAGACGCAAAACGGACGAAAGAAGCAAGGCTTATTTTCAAAAGGATAGACCTGAAGGCGAGGCAGCACCAAGGAAATCTGCACCAGCGAGAAAAAGCGATGAGCGAAGCAAAGCCTATTTCAAAAAGGACAATTCTGAATTCGATGCGAAACCTTATAAGGCTTCAACGGGCAAGAAAACCTTTGAGAGGAGCAACGATTCCTTCAAAAAGGACCGACCTGATTTCGAGGCGAGACCAAAGAAAGCTTTTGCCGACAAGAAACCTTATGGTGCCGACAGACCGACGGAAACAGTAAAGGAGAGTGGGAGGGAAGCCTACAAGAAAAATCGATCATTTACCAAAAACAAAACCTTCAGGGAAACCGCTCCCGAAGCGGATAGTAGGCCTGAAAGCACTTTCGGCAAAGGTGAAACCCGCAAGTTTGACAGAGACCGAAGACCCGCCTTTAAAACTGGTGAAGACAGACCCGTTCGCACAGGGAAAAGACCTCGAATTCCTTTTGTGCCAAAGAAAGACAAATACGAAGACCGCGACAAGGCAGTAAAGGGAAATCTTACCGACAAATGGGCTCCTCGTCTGTCGGCTGACCAACGCAAGGCCGTAAAAAAGGAACGCAAACCATATGAAGGAACCGTCCGATTGAACCGATACATTGCCAATGCAGGCCTTGGTTCCAGGAGAGAAGCCGATTTGATGATCGAGTCGGGTCAGATTTCCGTCAACGACGAAGTCATCTCCATCATGGGCTACAAGGTGAACCCTGGCGATGTGGTGAAATACAACGGCCAAGTGCTGAAATCGGAGCCCAATGTATATGTTTTGCTCAACAAACCGAAGGACTACATCTCTACCACCGACGACCCGCAGGAGCGCAAAACCGTGTTGAGTTTGGTGGAACGCGGAGTGAAGGAAAGGATCTATCCCGTAGGCCGTCTCGATAGAAATACCACCGGCGTAATGCTGCTTACCAACGACGGCGAACTGACCACCAAACTCACCCATCCGAGCAGCGAAATCCGCAAGGTGTATCATGTGGAATTGGATGAAAAACTGTCGCTCGAACACTTTGAAAAGATCAAGGATGGTATCGAATTGGAAGACGGCTTGATAAAGGTGGACGATATCAGCTATTTGGGCGAAGGCGTAAGCAAACGCGAGGTGCTCGTCACCTTGCATTCGGGCAAAAACCACATCGTGCGACGCATCTTCGAACATTTCGAATATCGAGTCGTCAAGTTGGACAGAACGATGTTTGCCGGACTTACCCGAGGCGACCTAAAGCGAGGCGGATGGCGCTATCTTACCGACACCGAACTCGGCTATCTCCGCATGCTGACCAACGAAAAGGCCAAGAAACCCGCCGCAAAAAGAGCCAAGAAGTAAATACTTCATCAATAATAATAATCTTTGCAATAATTTCATGAACCGATGAGAACCTTGAATGCCATCATAAAAGAGTTGAAAGACTTGCCACCAAACCGCTTGGAGGAGCTCTATCAATACGTTCATGCATTGAATCCAAAGAAAAAAATGGATAAGGAAATTCGTGAGAAAATCATGTCTTTTGCAGGCTCTTTCAGCGACATGACCGACAAGGACTATCAGGAATTCATCAAGGAAAACAAAAAATCCAGAGAAAACCTGTTCGGTAGAAACATCGAAATATGAAGGAATCATTGATTGATTCCGACATCCTGTCCGAATTCTTCCGCGGAAATAAAAAAGTCATTTTAAAGGTAGATGAACACATCCAAAAGTTCGGTTTCATCAGCCTAAGCATCATCACTTATTATGAAATTTTAAATGGCCTCCTATACAAGGATGCCAAGAAGCAATTGGAGCGATTCAATGGCTTTGTAGCACTCAATCCGGTGATACCATTGACGTTTAATGCAGCCGGAATAGCTGCAAACATACAGGCTACCCTCCGAAAAACGGGAAAGGAAATCGGCCATACCGATACCTTGATTGCAGGTATTGCCATGGCAAATGGCCTACAACTTATCAGCAACAATACCAATCATTTTAAAAGAATAAAAGGACTTGAATTGGCCAATTGGTCGAAATAATAATCCCGATACTCCTGATGCCATTATGATAGCTCGCCTTTAGCGAAGCAATTATAATGGCATCATTCATTATTTACGATACCTTCAAGGGGAATATTCAAACATGATGAATATCATTATTATTGGCAAATAAGAAAAGTATGTTTGCCCCATAATTAAAGGAAAGTAAAACGCTTAAAAAACTTCGCACCATAAGGGACTGAATTCATCCAATACAGAAAAATACCAACCAGTAAAAATCTTAAAATAATTACAGATGCACAACACTCGGTTGGTTTCCCAAAACCTTTTTTCCTTTCTTTTGAGTCCTGAAAACTCTAAAATTTTAACAAATGAGTTATTGCACAATGGCATAAACTGCGCAGATATAGCCATTGTCTTATTGCACAATGGCAAAAACTGCCCAAATTTCCCGATTGTCTTATTGCACAATGGCATAAACTACGCAAATATAGCCATTGTCTTATTGCACAATGGCATAAACTGCGCAGATATAGCCATTGTCTTATTGCACAATGGCATAAAAAATCGGAATTTAGCTTGTCAGGAAATTTTGAACAGGCTAAAATTGGAAATTGGAGCCTCAAATGTTAAAATTTCAAGAACTAAAAATGACCATTATGGAACCTATCAAAAAGCAATATAAACTTTCAAAAATATCTTAAACAATTAAAAATAATTAAAATCATGGCTGACCACAGAACCGAACTTAGATCAGAAGCAAAAGTGCAAAATGCGCTTACCACTGCCACCGAACGGGATGCTGCCACGGCTCCTCTCGACAAATTCATTGACCCCTTGACCATGGCTGCGGCAATAGCCGTGCTGGCGCAACTGGGCATTGAAAAGAATGCGCGAAACATCATCAAAACCCGACTGGGCAACGAGGTGGACCATTCGGCAACGGACAAAATAAACTTGACCTTATCCGTCAATGATTATTTTAAGGAGATGAATCTGCATATAGGTCCAGGGAAAAATCCTGCTTCGGTGCGGGCTCTTTTCGAGCTGGATGAAGCTACCGGCAATCTGCCGAACATAGACCAGGAAGTGGAGCTGAAACGCTATGCTTTGTTGGTAAAGACGGGCAATGCCGCCATGGTGACGGGAGGCTACATCCTGAATACGGGCTTTCCTGCTGCTGGTGTAGAACTTTTGCGCCTGCTGTATGTGCCCGAAACCTTGACCAAAAATACCGATAAGGGATTGCTGGGCACCAGTTTGGCTGCCGTGCAAGGCACCAATGCCGATGCCAAGGTGATAGCCGACGACATTGCCCATCAGGTCATCCATCATTTCCGCCATCTCACCCCTGGGCAGATGCATGTGCAGGCAGCCAATTGGGGAGTGGATTTTGAAGCGGACAGTGTGGTAACCCTCCTGAAAATAATCGTTCTGTTGCCTGATGGAACGCCAGGATTCATGGCTGATATCCGCATTGGTCCGAAACTTACTGCCGATGGAAAACCTGCAAAAAGCGGTGTGAAAGGCACTGCCGATGCCGAAGGGCAGAAGATTCTTGGCACGGCTCAAACCGGCGACCAATATGTAGTGGTTCGCAGGATAAACTGTGCTGACAGCTATACTTTGATAACCATAGAGTCGGGCGTTGCACAAACCATCAAGGTGGTGTTGGTGGCAGGAATCTCTTCGCTCTAAAATTCAGAAAATATCTTGTTCCTCCGGCAGGTGAAAGAAATTTCGTCTGCCGGTGGCGTTTGCATTCGTTTCAATGATTTAAATCACAAAAAAAATCAGGGTAGGGGAGCTTGATTTTTTGTTAAAAAAATATGCAATATCTTACAGCCAACCAAATCTTTGGTTTGTTCGTCTGTAAATAAAAGGGTTTTTTGGTAGGATGTTGATAAATTTTATGTATTTGATTATGAATGTATTAAATGTTAATAGAAGAAAAAAAAGGAGTCTTTTGTCATTAAAGGATAAAATAAAGTTGGAAATTATTTAACAATTGCATAATTTTGCCGCACAAATAAATGAATGGATATTACAACTACTGCTAAAGCTATGAATTGTTTTTTTGAAAGTTCGATAAAGCAAGTGCTTTCTATCGACTCTCAATTTGGAACATTAATCGCTAAAAAAAATAGAAAATAGAAAAATAAAAATAATTAATACAAACTAAAATGAAAAATTACAATTACAAATCAACAAGTATGAATCAAGGAAGTAGCTTGCGAAGCTTGCTTTGTGGCATCAGTTTAGTGTGTCTTTGCCTATTGGCTGGACTTGAAACTTATGGACAAAATGTATCTACGTATACATTTACCAACACCACAGGCACCTATACTGCCTTAGGTTCGGGTACTACTGCCATTGCAGGCGCTACCGATGATGCGGTGGGTACCTTGCAATCCATTGGTTTTAACTTTGTCTATCATGGTGCAACTTTCACTACGTTTGCTGCCGGATCGAATGGTTACATCCAGTTAGGTGCAGCTACTTCTACCACAACACCTTATGCGTATGCCAACACCATTTCGTTTTTAGGGCGAGATGGAAAGACCAATGGAGCGGCCATTTATGCCGTTTCAGGAACCGCACCAAACAGAGTGTTGACCATTCAATATCCAAACTGGTATGTTTACTGGGGAGCGACTACCCAAACACTCAATGCGCAGATAAAGCTTTTTGAAACAACCAATGTCATTCAAATAGTTTATGGTACCTCTGCACATACAGCAGCATATCCAGGAACAGTAGGATTGATAGGAGCTACCACAGCTGATTTTCAGGTTAAGACCACCAGTTGGGCTGCTCCAACAGGAGGTGCGGCAAATTCTACCACCATGCCTTGGTCGGCAACTGTGTTTCCTGCAAATGGACAGATTTTTACTTGGTCACCACCTACATCAATAGCTTGCAGTGGAACACCAGCTCCAGGAACTACCATAGCTTCAGTAAATCCTGCTTGTCCTACTACCGCAACAGTGCTTTCTGTTAGCAATGCCTTTACGAATATTACCGGGCTTACTCGCCAATGGCAATCTTCTACTGACAATATCACCTTTACCAATATTACTGGAGCTACTGCAGCCACTTATTCTGCATTAGTAACTTCAAGCACTTATTTCAGATGCAATGTTACTTGTACCGCTAGCGGCTTGACAGGTACCTCCACCTCCTTATTGGTTACCTCATCTCTTGCCGGTTGCTATTGCATTCCTTCTAATACCGTCTACACTACCTATTATATAAGCAATGTTACGATTTCGGGAGCTGCCACCAATTTCAATAATTCTACAGGGTTTTCAACAGGTGGGTATGGCAATTATTTAAATATTAGCACTTCACAGATTCAAGGCGGAACGGTGAATTATTCCGTAACTGCCACTGGAGGTACTTTCGGTATTGCCATCTATATAGATTGGAACCAAAATGGAAACTTTACCGATGCTGGTGAATTGATATATTCATCAGGCTCTTATATTACAACAGCAACAGGTACTTTCACCGTTCCTTCGAACGCGACACCAGGAAATACCAGAATGCGAGTCGTTGCAGATTATTTAAGTACAGCTCCATCATCATGCGATGTCAGCAGTTATGAAGAATCAGAAGATTATACCTTTACGGTTATCGGCCTTGCCAATTGTACAGGAACTCCTGCATCAGGCACTGCATCGGCTTTTACACCTGTTGCCGTTACAGGGTTTACTCATGATGTGGTAGCTAATGGAGTTGGTGCCCCTACCGTTTCCACCACTGCCGATATGGATGCATCGGGTTATTATCTTATCGACAATACCTTCCAATTTACCTCTAGCAGTCCACTTCCTACTTATTCTTTGCCTGCAAGTCGAGTTATAAATTCAGTTCAAACTCCTGGTTTGAAATTCAATCTGATGAACTATACCGGAAACAATGCCTTACGATTGGCTGCCCTCAATGCATCAGGTACCTTGTCGCTGACAACAGCGCAGAGAGCCACCCATGTCTATTTGTTGGAATGCGGTGGTGGTCAAGATGTGTTTACAGCCACAGTAACTTTTACGGATGCTACCACTCAAGTATTTACTGGGATTAGCGTTCCAAACTGGTATGGAGGTACTCCTTTTACCATACAAGGAATTGGAAGAACCGATAATTCCGGTGTCCAGACAAGTGGAACTGCAACCGATCCTAGAATGTATCAATATGATTTAGCGATAAGTCCGGCTAATTACACGAAGCAAGTAGCCAGCGTTACGGTATTGACTACCACTTATGCATTTCCAATGTGCATCATGGCGGTATCATTGGGTTCACAAGTCAATCCTCCTGCTGCTTGCAATGGAGGAACCTATGTTCTTTCGATGAATAATACTTCCACTGATAATGGATTAACCTACCAATGGAAAGTTTCTGCCACTTCTGGCGGTCCTTATGTAAACGTTACAGGTGGATCAGGAGCAACCACCACCACCTATACTACTGCAAGTTTGACTTCTGCACAATATTTTGTTTGCCAAACCACTTGTTCCTTCAGTGGATTAAGTGTCTTGTCAAATGAAATAGGAATCGTTATCAATTCGGTTCCTACTGTTTCTGTAACACCTACAACGGTTAGTTATTGTGCCAATTCAAACCCGATAAGTTTAACAGCTTCAGGCGCATCTACCTATGCTTGGTCACCAACTAGTGGACTAAATACAGCGGTAGGTGCAACGGTTAATGCTTCACCAGCAGTTACCACCACCTATACTGTAACAGGAACTTCATCTAATGGATGTACAGCTTCAGCCACAGCCACATTGACTAATACAGGTGCAGCTCCATCAATAACCAGCGTTACGGCTGCGCCTCCTATCATTTGTAATGGCGCATCAAGCCAATTGCAATTAAATGCTACCTCCACACAATCAACAGGTGTGGCAGCTTATGTATTTACAGAATCAACTTCTACTTATACACCTTTGGTTGGGGCCACAGTTGTTGGGTCTGGAGGTCAGGATGACATAAACGAAGCAATAGTAAGTTTAGGCTTTAATTTTACCTATGCTGGCACTTCATTTAATACCATTGGTTTTAGTGATAATTGTTATGCAGTTTTAGGAGCATTGACCACTACAAGTTATGTGCCATTATCTGCATTGGCCAATTGCATTTCAGTAATGGGTGCAGACATGTATGGTTTAGATGCAAATCACCAATTGAGATATTTAACAACTGGTGGAACTGGCAATCATGTTTTTACTGTTGAATGGTATCATTGGGGGAAATTTTCAACTGGATTGAATGAATTTGATGCACAATTAAAACTATATGAAGCAACAGGTGCTGTTCAGATAATATATAATCAAGAAACACCTACGACAGCATTTACTGCTCAAGTTGGATTGACCGGAGCAACCATCACAGATTTTGCTGATCGAACATCAACTTCAAGTTGGTCAGGTACTACTGCTGGAACTTTAAATAGTTCTACTATGAGCTTTAGCAACACAATTTTCCCTGCGAGTGGAAAGACCTATACATGGGCACCATTGACATTTGCCATTTCAGCTGCTTGGAGTCCATCAACATTTTTGAATGCTACAAATATTAACAACCCAGTAGCAACTAGCGTTACCTCATCCACAACCTATACAGTTATAGCAACAAATACATCAAATGGATGTACCAGTACTGGTGCAGTAAGTGTTACGGTTGCTCCATTACTTGTCAACCCTACAGCCTCCCCTTCAATAGTATGTCAAGGTACAATAACTACTATTTCTGCTAATGCTACCGGAGGAGGAGTTCCTTATAGCTATAGTTGGAATCCAGGTGGTGCAACCACCTCCAGCATTACTGTTTCTCCAACTGCCAATACTACTTATCAGGTTTTTGTAACGGATAATTGTGGAGGTACTGCTTTGGGTTCAATAAGTGTTGTTGTAAATAGTTTACCTAATGTATCGGTAAGCAATACAACACCTGTTTGTGCCGGAACAAATTTCACATTAAATTCAAGTGGAGGATCTACATATAGTTGGAGTGGTCCAGGAGGATTTACTTCAACTTCACAAAATCCTACTAGAACTAGTACCACGACTGCTATGGCTGGTTCCTATGTTGTAACCGTAACCGGATCAAACGGCTGTACTGCATCCTCTAGTACTACCGCAAATGTAATTGCAATTCCTACTGTTACTTCTAGTGCATCTGCAAATCCAGTTTGTGCTGGAAGTCCAACTACACTAACAGCACTTGCCATAACTTCAGGTCCACAAACTTTACCGACAGGTTATTGTGTTCCTTCCAATACAACTAATACCACTTATGGTATAGGGAGTTTTTCATTAACTGGTGGGTTCAATAACATAACCAATAATAATTCCGGTTTTTCCGCTACTGGACTTGGTAATTTTACAAGTATGGTTGAAACACAACAAGTGGGTACTGGAGTTAACTTTTCAATAACTGGATTAGGATCCGGCTTAACGTATGGATTGGCAATATTTGTAGATTGGAATAGAAATGGAGTATTTACAGATCCTGGTGAACAGATGTATTCTTCTGGTGCATATGTATCAAGTGCAACAGGAAGTTTTACAGTACCTTTAACAGCAACGATTGGAACAACAAAAATGAGGATTGTAGCAGATTATTTAAATACTGCTCCAACTTCATGTGATGTCAGTACCTACGAAGAGTCTGAAGACTATACTTTTAATGTAATAGGATATGGTGCAGGCAATTTCGGTTGGGTATGGAATCCTGGCAATTTGACAGGAAATGTGGTTACCGTTACTCCTACTTCTGCCACAACCTATACCGTATCGGCTTCTGATGGTGGTTGTGTTGGCACCTCTACAATTACGATAAACATGAGCTCTATAATTTCTGCTCCTACAGCCACCAATGGTGTTCAATGCGGTTATGGAATACCAACTGCATTTGTAGCTTCTACGGCTGGAAACCAGGGAACTGGATCATATAATTGGTATAATGCTTCATCCAACGGAACATTGCTTCAAGGTCCACCTATTGCACTAAACACCTATTATACGAATAATTTTAGTACTGGTCCATTAACTGGAACCTTATCTGGAGTAGCTGCAATCACTGGAGGTATTTGCACCTTATACCCTAATACGACATCACAGCAAGGTGGCTTAACGATTCCAGCCAGTGGTTATAACACAACACAATTACAGGTTGATTTTGATGCTACAGCAACTGGTACGGCAGGGAATATGGCCGATGGTTTCAGTTATAGTTTTGCTGATGATGCAGACGCTACTATTACCCTTTATGGTCAAGAACAAGGAACAGGTTCTAAATTAAGAATTAGTTTTGATGCTTATGGAACAACCAATCCGAATATTCAAGGTATTTATGTTCTATACAATGAGACGGGAACTAGTTATAATTCAACTGACCCTGCTCCAGTATTAGCCTATTCTGCCTATAACGGATGGTTAAACAGTAGTTTGCATTATACCGTTACTGTAAACTCTTCAGGACAATTAACTTTAGTAATTGGTTCAACAACCATCTTTAGCAATATACAATTACCTGCAGCATATTTGGCGGCAAACAAATCTACATGGAAACATGTCATTGCAGGGAGAACAGGTGGCGTTTCAATGACCACTTCAATTGATAATCTTGTAATTCGACAAGAGCTTGCAAGTACAGGTTCCATTACTTATTTGTCTCCTATTAGTGCAACTACTACTTGGTATGTAAGTGAAATTGGAACAAATGGATGTCCTGGTGCTAGAGCTGCAGTAACAGAAACAGTCAACCAACCTGACCCTATCCAAGCATATGCAACAACCACATCAATTTGCGGTACTGGATCATCTGTATTGTCATTTGCTCAAACAAGCAATGCCCATGGAAATAATTATACGACCTCTTCTTGGTCAGCATCACCTTCTTCAGGAAGCGGAATGTCAAGCCCTGTTTCTGCTGGTCCAGCTCCAGGTACCACTTCAATAACACCTTCAGTGCAAGGTTCCTATACCTATACAATTGTTGCCAATGATCCAATTCAGCATTGCAATGCTTCTTCTTCAATTATTGTCGGTCTAGGAACAATTCCAACAATTACTTCTGCTACTACTAACGTAACCAGTTTATGTTCTGGAAATCAAGCCCAATTAAACGTTGTTGCTCCAACGGCCCCAGCTTCAACAACACTACCAACAGGTTATTGTACCTCCAATGCAACATCAACGGGAGATGATGAAATATTAAATGTATCTTTAGGATCCTTGAATAACTCTTCAGTTTGTGGGGCAACAGCACCTGGAGCTGGTTCCATTGCTTATGAATATTCGAATTACACTACAAGTGTTGCTGCACCAAATCTTATTCGTGGTAATGCATACAATGGCTCTGTGACCATAGGTTACTGCAGCGGCACTGCCTATACTACTTCTTTTGCTGTTTATATCGATTATAATAAGAATGGAGTGTTTACTGATCCAGGTGAATTGGTTTATGTTCTTTCTGGCGTGACCGCTGCAATAACTGGTACGGCATATCCATTTTCAATCACCATTCCCTCTAATGCATTAACTGGAAATACACTGATGCGTATTGTTGATGTAGAAGGTACACTTACACCATCATCATGCGGTACATATCTTTGGGGAGAATCAGAAGACTATGTGGTTAATATTATGCCTGCATTTCCATTGCCTACAAGCGTTACGTATAATTGGTCACCATCAACCAGTTTAAGTAATGCAACAATCAGTAATCCTTTGGCAACATTATCCAGTTCAACAACTTATACTGTTACAGTAACTGATCCTGCCGGTTGCAGCGCTACTGCAACTTTACCAACTATTAGTGTTAATACATCTCCTAATGCACCAACCGTAGTTGGTGGTTCTCGTTGTGGACAAGGTACAGTTAACTTAACTGCTTCAGGTGTAGGAGGAACCTTAAATTGGGTAAATAATACTAGTGGTATCAATGCTGGAAATATTGTTGCCATTGGCAACGCTTATAGTCCAAGCGTTTCAAACACTACAAGTTATGGTGTATTTAATAATCCAGGATTATCTAATGCAAGCTTTGGATATAACTATACGCTAACAACTCCTGTTGGATTTTTCCCTGGAACTGGCCAATGGATGTCCTTTAATGTTATACCAAGTGGCGGTATTGTATTAAATGCTGTTGATATCTATACAAATGCACCTATTGGAACACCTTTACAAATTGTTTTGGAAGATTCAGCGGGTGTTCATCAATTAGGCTCTGTGACTACAGTTACAACTGCAATTGCGCCTAATCCTCAAACTGTTTCGTTAAATTTTTATATTCCTCAAGGCCGATATTATCGATTAAGAGCTGCACAAAATCCTGGGTTGTCAGTTCATCAGGATGCAACAGTTGCATCTTTAGCTCCATTTAAAATTGATGGCAATATTTTAATAGATGGATTTGGATCAAATGCAACTTACGTTTTTGGATCGAACACTTTTGGTTTATTCTATAATTGGTCAATTGGAATAGGCTGTATAAGCCCAATTGCAGCAGTAACAGCAACTGTAAATACACCTCCTGTTCTATCTATTACTCCTTCTGGTAGTACTGTATATTGCAATTCTGGTTCTGTTGGATTAACTGCAAGTGGTACAGGTTATGTTAACTTTACTTGGTCGCCATCTGCCGGATTAAATACAACTTCGGGAGCTTCAGTTGTTGCAAGTCCGACAGTAACTACAACCTACACAGTTACAGCATCTGATGTAAATGGTAATAGTGGCTGTGTTTCATCTCAAGTTATTACCATTACAGTTAATCAGTCTCCTACTGTTACCACATCCACATCAATACCGAGTCCTATGTGTACCACATCTTCATTTACTTTAAATGCATTTGGTGGTTCTTCTGGCTCAAGACAAATTGGAACACAAGAAAATACTACATTTACTACTGCATCAATATATAATGGAGGTAATACATCTTCCAGATCTCAAATGTTATTTACTCCTGCTGAATTAAATGCAGCTGGAATCTTTGGACCATCAAACATTACCTCTCTTGCCTTTGAAGTTTCCAGTAAATTAAGTGGTAACAATCCATATAATGGATTTTCAATATCAATGGCGAACACTTCAGCATCTGCTCCTTTAACTAATACATACGTTGTAAACACAATGACTTTAGTTTATACATCGAATTACATTACTCAATTAGGATGGAATACCCATACATTTACAACACCTTTCGCTTGGGATGGAATTTCAAATGTATTAATAGAGACGTGTTTCAATAATGGTTCTAATATTGGCTTTGATCAGGTTTTTACTTCTCCTACATCAAATAATAAATTTATTGGAAGTAACTTGCTTACTTGTACAGCAACTACAGGAGTTGCAGCAATTCAACGTCCAAATGTTAGATTTACTGGTGGGGCGGTGAATTATAGTTGGTCTCCAACAAGTAATATTACTTTTTCAAATGTTGCAAGTCCAGCTTACCTTACAAGTACCACTGGAGTTAAAACCTATACTGTAACTGTAACAGATCCAGGTTCAGGATGTACGGTGTCAAGTACATTGAATTTCACAATTCTTCCAGTTCCTTCTGCTCCAAGCACGAGTGGGGCAACTAGATGCGGTCCTGGTTCGTTAACATTATCAGCATCTGGGGCTCCAACTTTAAGATGGTTCGATGCATTGAATGGTGGCAATTTGGTAAATACTGGTACTAACTATACCTTATCATTAAATTCTACATCCACATTTTTCGTTGAAAGTTATAATGGTGGATGTTCAAATGGAAGCCGCGTTTCTGTTACAGGTACAGTAACTCCTGCACCAGCGTTATCCGTTGTGTCGAATTCAATTACCAAGTGTCAGCTTACATCTGCTTCAATGCAAATTTCTTCTACCACACAAAATAATTACAATTCATATACTTGGACTCCTTCAATTGGTTTAAACAGTAATTCAGGTTCAACTGTAACCACTACCAATACCTCAATGACTCCTACCGTTTATACTGTAACTGGATTTAATTCAACAACTGGATGTTTAAGTATTCCAATTAATGTCATATTAACAAATATTCAAGCACCTTTGTTAACGATTTCTGCTTCACCAAATCCAATATGTGATGGTACAGGTATAAGTCATTTGCTTGCAAATACTACAAATGGAAATGGAAATGCTATAATTGGTACGGGTGTTATTCAAAATGCAAATACAGCATATCCTGCTCCTTATGGAAATTGGTATTGGGGAGCAAGGCATCAAATGCTTGTACCTGCATCAGAACTTATTGCCGCTGGGTTAAATGCTGGAAACATAACCTCTCTTGCATTTGATGTGGTAAGTGGATCTGCAAATTATACTTCAGTCGAAATTGATTTAAAATTAACAACTGCTACTAGTGTTTCAACTACATTTGATGCGAGTGGATTTACAACTGTTTTCAATGCGGCTTATACACCAATAGTCGGTTGGAATATTCATAGTTTTTCGACTCCATTTTATTGGGATGGTACTTCGAGCATATTGATAAATACTTGTTCTTATTCAAGTACAGGATTTACATACAATTCTGTATTTAATCAAACTTCTACTACTTATCCATCTACAGTTGAATACAATGCCGATGGAAGTAATATTGCATGTTCAACAACAACTGGAACTACCTACAATCAAAGACCAAATATGAAATTCCAAGGTAACACTGCTGTTCTTGTAAATTATTCATGGACTGGAAGTGGTTTAAATAATCCAACTATTTTTAATCCTACTGCAAGTGGTTTGACATCTGGATTTAATCCATATTCCGTAATAATCACTCAAGTGTCTAATGGTTGTACCAATAGTCAATCTATAAATATTGGTGTTGGCATTCCACCAGTTGTAACTGTGACACCGACACTTACTACATATTGTGTTAGTAATAATGGTAGTGTTACTATGACGGCGAACGGTGCCGATAGTTATACCTGGACACCAACAAACAACTTGAGTGTGACGACTGGGTCTAATGTAACAGCAAACCCTACGGCTACTACTACTTATGTTGTAACCGGACTGGCTAATTCCAGTGGATGTTCCGCCACAGCCACCTCTGTTGTCAATGTCGGTTTGCCAGCTGTCATCACTGCGAATGTTGTTCCTGGTTCTGTCTGTTCTGGCAGTAATGCCATATTGCAGTCTAGAGCCTATACTGGGTCTACCTATGTTGTCACGGACAATATTACGTTTTCCCCATATACTGGTGTAGCCGGACAGGTAAGTGGCTTCAGTCCTAACAGCGATGACGGATCCGTTCTCGTGAATCTCCCATTCGCCTTCAACTTCTATGGCACTAACTACAGCAATTGCTATATCGGCACGAACGGGTTGATAAAATTCGGAACCATAACCGGTTCTGCAAATGTACCAACCTTCACCTTGCCCAATGCTACAGCACCTACGAACCTTATCGCATTGGCCTGGACTAATCTTAATCCTGGAGCCGGCGGCAGCGTCGATTCCTTTACCGTAGGCACCAGTCCGAACCGCAAGTTTGTGGTACGCTACAATTCGGTTCCTTTGGGCGGCAGCGGAACGGGAAGCCTTACGGGGCAAATCGTCCTATATGAGAACACGAATGTCATCGAGCTTTATACTACGAACTATAACGGTTCGCTAGCTGCAACCGAGGGCGTAGAAAATTTGGCCGGGACTGGAGCCTCCATCGTTCAAGCATGGAACTACAATGTCTGGAGCGCCACCAATCTAGGCGAGCGACTTACTCCTAGCGGTGGCAGTTTTAGCTATGGCTGGAGCCCATCCACTGGTCTTACGCCATCTTCGGCGAGCGCTACCGTAACAACTCCCGGCATCACCTCTGCGAGTACCTATACGATAACGGCGACGGAAGCCTTCGGCTGTTCTTCCACCAAGGTGGTATCCGTCGGCGTTAACAGTTTGCCTTCGGTATCGATCTCGAGGACGAATGTCACCTGCAACGGTTTGAACAACGGAACGGCGACAGCGAATGCTTCAGGCGGAGTTTCGCCCTACAGCTACCTGTGGTCCAATTCACAGACAGGACAGACCTCAACGGGAATGAGCCCAAATACCTATGGAGTTACGGTAACTGATCAGAACGGCTGCACTGCAGTTGGAACTATTGCCATTACGCAGCCGAACGTCCTGAG
>CAIWCG010000256.1 GCA_903911135.1 uncultured Bacteroidota bacterium | reverse complement strand
GCTTTGAATTTCAGCCTTCATGCTTTCAGTTTCAGGTTTCATGCTTTGAATTTCAGCCTTCATGCTTTCAGTTTCAGGTTTCATGCTTTAAATTTCAGCCTTCATGCTTTAAATTTCAGCCTTCATGCTTTCAGTTTCAGGTTTCATGCTTTCAATTGCAGTATGCCGGCAAAAATTTATTCAACTTTTATTAGACCTCTTCAGAAAATAACCACCCCAATGGGTAGGAAAACCCTTTTGCTTAATGGATGCCCATCACTTTCAAGAACTCTTCCTTCCTCCGCACCGCCACTTCCACCATGGCGCCATCGTCCATGACCACATAGCCACCAGTGCCTTTCATATATTTCTGGATGTGAGAAATGTTGATGAGATGAGAATTGTGAACGCGAAAAAAATTCTGGCTCGAAAGCAGATTATCAAATTCCTTGATGGGCTTAGAAACCACCAGCTTGACCTTCGACTCCATAAAGAAATTGGTATAACTGCCATCAGCCTCGCAGCGGATAATAGAATCGAGATGGATAAACACATGCCCCTCCAAGGTAGGCAAAGCAATTTTTTGCAGCTTGCCCGACGGGCTATTCACGTTTTGCAAAAGAATCTCATATTGCTTAGGCTCATCTTTCTTGCTGATATTCTCCACCGCCTTTTGAACCGCTTCCTTGAGTTCCGTAATATTTACCGGCTTAACGATATAATCGAGCGCCGAAAACTTTATGGCCTTAACGGCAAAATCGTTGTAGGCAGAAGTAAAGATGATTTTGAAATTGATTTTTTCCAATTCCGTAAGAATATCAAAAGCATTGCCATCGGTCAGCATCACATCCATAAAAACCAAGTCGGGTTGCAAAACAGGAATGTCTTGGAGTGCCTCTTTGACGGAATGACAGATGCCAACCAATTCAATTTCCGGGCAATACTTTTCCAATAGATTCTTCAACAATCTGGCATTGGGCTTTTCGTCTTCTACAATGATGGATCTAAGCATATCCTATTGAGGAAATTTAAGGATTATTTCGGTGCCGCAAGCATTTCCTTCTGCATCCATCAGGTCAATAATCTGGAATTCGATTTTCACCGTTCCCGATTTGTTGATGGCCTGAATCCTATCATTGGTAGTGTTCATTCCAAACGATTTATGCTGATACAAATTTGCGTTCATTCTTTTCTCTGCCGATTTTTTTCTGCCAATTCCATTATCTTTGATTGTGCAAATTAAGTAATTATTTGCGGATTTAAAATCAATGATAAGTTTCCCCTTATTTGCTAACCTCGAAAGTCCATGAATGATGGCATTTTCGATGTATAATTGCAATAGCATCGGAGGCAAAAACAAATCATCGGTATCCATGTTTTCTTCCACCACGATTTCATAATCAAACTTATCGGAATAACGAAGGTTTTCCAATTGCAAATAGATCTGAAGGAATTCTATTTCTTCCTGCAAGGTTATTGTTTTCTTCTCTGAATTCTGAAGAATCATCCGCATCAGAATTGCAAACTTCGAAAGGTATTCGTTGGCTTCCTCAGGCTCATTGGTGAATATAAAATCCTGTATGGAATTGATAGAATTGAAAATGAAATGAGGGTTGATTTGAGCACGCAATGCCTTTAATTCCGTTTGCAGCAAGGCATTCGTTATGCTGTGTTTTTTTTGAGCTTGAAAAATGCGATACCTAAAAATGCTCCAACCGGAAACTAACAAAAAGGAAAACAATAGAAATAAAAACCACGAAGTTGACCAAAAAGGTTTATTGATGACAAACGAAATGGTAGCATTTTCTGTGCTCCAGATGCCCTTTCCTGTTCTCACTTCCACCGAAAAATGATAGGTGCCTGATGCAAGATCTGGGTAAACCACGTTATTGGAAAGGGTAACATTCCAACAGGTATCAACAGGGAATAATCTGTAACGATATTCTAAAGTTTTTGGGTCACGAAATGAAATGCCATTAAAGGATATCCTGAAATTATTTTCATTATGCTTAAGTATCAAGGTATCCTTCAAAGGAATATTTTTGCTGTTGATATTTAAGGCAGTTATGTAAACTTTAGGTGTCTCAATGCGTGTGTTTAAATCATTCTCCTTGAAAACCAACAACCCCTTGTTGGTGCTTAATAAAATTTCTCCTCCAGATTCAAATACAGAATAAATGGATCCACAAATCAAACCATTGCTGGCATTGTAATTTTTAATTTTTACACTTCCATTTGGCTCTATGTTTATAACAGACAAGCCTTTTTCCATGCCTATATAAACAGCCCCTGACAAGGTATCAGAAAAGAGACTACTACAAGTATTGCTTTGTAATCCATCAGAAGTGCTTATGAATTCTATTTTCTGATTGGTAATAATGGCCAGTCCACTATCTCTTGTGGTAATCAAAATGCGGTGATCTTTTGACATGCAGATGTCATCAATCCATCCTCTAAAAGGTTTCAATTCATGATGAAATGGCCTTATTGAATCATTCTCCAAAATATAAACACCATGTTCCGTACCAAGCCAAATAGTACCCGCTTTTTGTTCAAGTATTGCGTAATATCGAAGTCCGATTTTTTTTATGAAAAAGGGTTCAATTTTATCGTCCGCGTACTTGAAAATTTTATTTATTCCTCCAACCAATAATTCCCCTGATGTTCCAAATGACATGGATTTGTATCGCGTATTTGATTTAATGTTTTTAGTTGATGAAGTATTGTTTTTATAAAGATCAAGGTCACAAAGGAAATAGGTATTGTTATCCTTGTCCTTCATTATTTTTCGAATGCTGTTGGCATGCAAATCCTTTGATTCAACGATTTTGTTATTCTCAATGGTTTGAAGCACTCCATTTAAAGTTCCACAAAGGATTTTATTCTCGCTCCTTATTGCTGTCGTAACATTATTATCCGCCAAGCCAGAAGTCTTATTGTAAAGAACAGAATGAAGGGAAGGAATCATATACAAACCTTCGCCTTTGGTGGCAATCCAAAAATTGAAATCCTTATCTTGAAACAAATCGTCAACCTTTATTCCATCAAAATATTTTTGTGAAACTGCGATACTTCCATTGCTTTTCATTTTATACCTAAGCAATCCTTGAGCATTCGAATGCCAATAAAAACCTTCCTTATCCAGCTTAACTAATGAACGGTTCCAGTTAAGATTAAACTTAGAATTATCTATTAGAAAACTGTGCTTATTTTGAATTAGATAGTTGCCTGAATCAGTGACTACGATAGTATCATTTTTGTAACTGGAGAATGGCTCATGGTCATTAATTTCGGTACTTTCTGCTTTAGTACCACCAAGCATAAATACTTTTTGGTTGTCATGTGAAATCAAATTATGATAATTTCTGAAATCATAAGGCGATAAAACAGTATCTATCAAAAGCAAACTCGAATACCAGTTAGGAGAGATGATGATGCTTCCATCAGATAAAGGAGTAAAGGTAACAACCGTATTCATCAATTCAAGATCTTTAAGAAAATTGGTGTTGTTGCTGTTATGAATATATCCATCAGAATAATAGGTCAATGGGCCGGTAAAGGAAATAAACCAAATTCGCCCAGACAAGTCCTCGACAGACTTAAGCACCTCATTATCCGGCAAGCCATTCTCCACAGTAAAAACTTCAAATCGGTTGCCATCAAAACGAGCGGCCCCTTTGCTTGTTGATACCCAAATGTATCCCTTCTTGTCTTGCATAATATGATACACCTCGTTGCTCGGCAATCCATCATCTATGGTATATTTTTTTAAAACCGGATTCTGGCAAAAAGCCCGTTCCAATGTTCCAAAGAAAAGGATAATCATCAATGGAAAACAGATCTTGAAACAAGAAAACTTGAAACCTGAAGTATTGCAGTATATTGTTGGATAATTCAATGTAATGATAGCCCTGATTTTATAATAATGAAGCAATATTAGCTAAAGTTTCGGAAATGTTTCTTAAAAGAATCTTGCAATACCCATTTATAATTTTCTTGGGGGGGGCGCCCCCTTTTAGCT
>CAIWCG010000255.1 GCA_903911135.1 uncultured Bacteroidota bacterium | reverse complement strand
TCACAACGTGGAGTTGTGGACTCACAACGTGGAGTTGTGGACTCACAACGTGGAGTTGTGGACTCACAACGTGGAGTTGTGGACTCACAACGCGGAGTTGTGGACTCACAACGTGGAGTTGTGGATTCACAACGCGGAGTTGTGGACTCACAACGCGGAGTTGTGGACTCACAACGCGGAGTTGTGGACTCACAACGCGGAGTTGTGGATTCACAACGTGGAGTTGTGGATTCACATCTGATAGGTTTGGGTGTGAACTGGAGTTGGGTCGAAGCACTTGGGCGAGGGAGTGGAGGGGAGCCGAAGGCTGTTCTTTGCCGCCTTTATCTTGCGTTTGCTGGTGGCGGCAAAAACGGAGCGAAGCGAACCCACCGCAACACCCCGACCCGAAGGGCGCCCCCAAAATAAATCAACAATAAACAGCAATCGGTTGACTATAAAAATCATTTTTTGTAAAAGTGATGGAAACTTTCGCAATTCGCCAAGTTATCGAATGCATGACCGCTAAACGACTCTTTACTTCAGCGAAAGCTCGACATCGAATTTTGGTTGCTTCAGTTCTTCGGTCAAATCTCGCAGATCTGCCGTCTTCACCACCAAACATTCCATCGGAATATTCTTTTTCAGATGCAGATAATCGGCAATCAGCTTTTCTCGCTTTGCCAACAAACCCTGAAAGAGCAAATCCACGGTAGGATTGCCTAAAAAGTTCAGGCAATGCTTGGGCAATGACAAACTGTCTGCATTCGCCTTGATGAAAACGAGAAACGCAGTATCCTTATCGCTCAATGCCTTTATCTTTGCCGCTAGCGGGTTAATGGTATCCGCAACATTTTGCTTGATGAATCTTGATTTAGCTTCATAAACGGCTAGTCCTTCTTTCTCTTTCACCACATCCGATTTCTGTGTGAAGTTATACACGAAGTCCGGTTTCTTCTGATGAACTTCGGCAAGCAGGTCCAAGGTTTTCTGCTGCTTTGCATCCAAAGAATCCTGCATAAAGACAAAAGGAATATCCTTGATATCTTCCGGGTTTGTGGAGAACAAGCTACCTATGGCCTTAAATGGCGAGAGAGCTATCTTGACAAGGAAATTCTCGAGCGTCGTCCAAATGATCTTGCTCAATTTGAAATTAGGATCACTGGGTTTTCCATCCACCGGAAGCTCTATGTTTATGACGTCGTTCTTGTCTTTCAGGATATACAAAGCCAAGTTCACCGGTGCCTTGACAAGTGGCTTGCCATTCTTCTTCCCGAACTCCATCTTATCCACCCTGATGAGGTTCAAGTTGTCGAGTTTGTCAGGGTTCATCTTCAGTTTGCAATGATAATTGAATATGCCCTTGGTAATTGGCCTGGCAAGGAAATGTTCGGTATATGGAGAGAAACTTATCAATGACATGTTGCTTATCTTGCCATCAAAAACCAAGTCCTTGGGGTTGAGCATATTGAGTTTATAGGTCCCCTTGAAGGTGCCGCTGTTATTAAGGTTCACATCAAAATCAAGTGGGATGTCAGTTGCCTTCGGATTGATGTTTTGCATCGTAATGTTCATCTTGTTCAAGTCATAATAAAACGGCCGCTCAAGAGTAAGGTCGGCAAAAGAAATCTTGCCATTGATGATCATGAAATTCTTGACCTGGTAGAACAGCGAGGAGGTATCAGGTGCAGCAGCAACCATCTTTTTAGGAGCCATGATTGGAGAGAATATCTTCTCCAGATTGGATTTGTCCTTTTCTAAAACCACTGCCAATTGCGGACCTGTAAGCACTACCTTAGCTATCTTGAAGGAGAACTTTCCCATATCCAAGGTGTCGAATACCACCGAGGCATTGTCTGCCAGGAGGAAGGGTTTCTTATTGACATCCTTGATTACACAGTTCTTGATGCTGGTTTGGCCGGAAACTACAAGATTCGTTGGATGATTCATGTCGCCAATGATGTTGACGTCAGAAAAGAACTTTCCTGCCACATCAGATATAAGACAATAGTCCTTGGAGTAATTGACAAAGTAATTCTTCAGCGGAGCAAGATCGATGTCATTTGTTTTAATGTTCAGTTTATAGGTTCTGGCAGTCTGATTGACATCTGCACCAATAATAACCTCCCCACTTTCACCCAACTTGAATGCGAGACCCATGTCGGCCTGTCTGCTATCCCATGAAATCAATGGAAGGTTGATGCCCAAATCCTTCATATCCAGATTGGAATGATTCAATTCATCATGATATTTTACACGACCGCTCTCCAGATGGACGTTCTTCAAGACATATCTTACCGACCCATCCGCATTCTTCTGAACAGTATCCTTCTTGGTTGAATCCCCCAATTTGGTGAGGTCATCGAAGTTGAATGTCTTTCCATCATAACCAATGTTTACTGTAGGTTCCATCAACTTTATTTCGGAAAAGGCATACTCATGCGAAAACAGATTCAACGGATCATAATCAATAAGCAACTCCTTGAAAGCGACGAAGGTATCGGTCCTTGATTTCTCATACAATACGAACTCCTTGAGGTCGATGCTGCATTTGAGGTAATTGATGTGTATCTCCTTGACATCAATCTTTCTGCCAATCATCTTTTCACTGTTCTTGATTAGATAGTACTGCAGAAACGTGGATAGGAAAAACATTGAAACTGCAATGAGGGCCGTAAAAACAAGTAAAAACAGGTATCGCTTCTTGAATCTTCTTTTCATAATCTTGTTGGTGTTAGTGGTATCATTCATGTCATTCAATATTTGTTATTGCATCTATTAAAAGTGTCGGAAATGCAAAACTAATTTAATTTATTGACAAGATAATATCATCATATAATAACTAAAAAATAATCCATGCAACACCATTATCAAGTTATATTATGGGAGAAGTTTATGCTTATGTTGATGAAATTTGCAGTTTAGTTGGCTAAGTAAAAGAAATTATTACTAATTTTGCTTGGTAATTAAAAACATGTATCATGAAAAAAATCATTACCCCTACTCTACTGCTCCTCTTTCTTACTGTTATCGGCCTCCATCATGGCATTGCCCAAATGGGTCAATGGACTTGGATGAATGGCGACAGTGTGGCAAACCGACTTGGTGTGTATGGCACCCAAGGAGTTTTTGCACCTGGTAATACGCCTCCTGCCTTGTATGAAGCCTGTGAATGGAAGGACAAGAATGGCAATTTTTGGCTGTTTGGCGGACAAGACAGCATCGACCAAAACCGTCATAGCGACCTATGGGAATTTAAGCCTTCCATAAACCAATGGGCATGGATAAAGGGCCCTGGTGTCATCAATCAGACTGGTATTTATGGCACACAATTGGTGCCTTCCATCACCAACAATCCCGGTGCGAGGATATATGGTCATCTTTCTTGGGTAGATACTGCTGGTGATTTATGGATGTTTGGCGGTTATGGCTATGATGTAAATGGTAATTTCAATGAACTTAGTGATTTATGGCGCTTCCATATTGCTACTAATGAATGGACATGGATGAAGGGACCTAACACTGGTGGTAATACAGGTACATTCGGTACCATTACAGTTGAAGCCGCTACCAACAACCCTCCATGCAGGTGTGAAACGGGAACAGCCTGGATTGACAACAGCAATCATCTTTGGCTTTTTGGTGGAGTGAATACCAGTTCGGGTGCATACAATGATATGTGGCGATTCAACATTGCTACCAACAACTGGACATGGATGAAGGGTTCTAACACTATTAATCAGCCTGCTGTATATGGAACTCTTAATGTCCCTGATCCTGCAAATGTGCCTGGTGCAAGATGGTCTTTCGGCAGATGGAAAGACAGCAACGGTGATTTATATCTTTTTGGCGGCACCAATGGTCTTCAGGTAGGCCCAAGCGTTTATAATGACCTCTGGAGATATACCGTAAGCACCAACACTTGGACTTGGGTAAGCGGAACAAATATTCCTGATGACCCCGGAACCATTGGCACGCAATGCGTTCCTTCCGTAAACAATGTACCTCCTTCGAGGTTTGAAAACAGGGCTTGCTGGACAAGACCAGGTGATAACTTCGTCCTCTTTGGCGGTAGTGGAACAGTCAACACTTTTGATGATATGTGGAACTACAATGTTGCTACACGCGAATGGACTTGGACTGGAGGCACCATCAATACTACAGAGAACAGCGTTTATGGCACTCGCCTGGTTCCTAATCCTGCAAACCACCCAGGTTCGCGTGATGGCTCCTTAGGATGGATTGATTCGGCTGGAAGTCTTTGGTGTTTCGGTGGATTTGCTGCTAATGGTCAAATGTATAATGAGTTTGGCAGCATGTACAATGATATTTGGAAATGGACTCCTGATTCGTTATCGGTAGATGCACGTTTTACCGCCACACCTCTAAGCGGATGCGTTCCATTGACCGTTACTTTCCATGATTCTACCGTTAATGGCATGTTCTTTCATTGGGATTTCGGTGATGGCGATACCAGCAATGTCTTCAATCCTACTCATACCTATATAAACCCTGGTACTTATACAGTAAAGCTTTATGCTACCAGCAACACTCCTTGCAGTTCTGGTGAGGATTCTTTGGTGAGGACAGCATACATTACCGTGTTGCCTGGCCCTACTGCCGCTTTCACTGCAGTGCCTCAAGTGGGTTGTGTGCCATTGACTGTGCACTTTACAAACGGTACTACCAACGCCAACACCTATCATTGGGATTTTGGAGATGGACATACCAGCACTGCCACCAGTCCTACCAATACCTACACCATTTCTGGAACCTACACAGTTACCTTGATAGGCTATGGAGCACCTCCTTGCAACGACACCATAACTCTTCAGATTACAGTAGATACCCTTCCGGTGGTTACAAGTGCTTTTAATGCCGTGCCACTTGCAGGTTGTAATCCGCTAACGGTTACTTTCAACAATACCAGTGTAAATGGTGTCAACTCGTTATGGAGTTTTGGTGATGCAAGCGGAAGCACTGCCACCAGCCCTACTCATACCTACACCGCACCAGGTACCTATTCCGTAACACTCGTTTCTTCCGACTCCAAT
Source organism: uncultured Bacteroidota bacterium (assembly GCA_903911135.1). GTDB lineage: Bacteria > Bacteroidota > Bacteroidia > AKYH767-A > JABDAW01 > JABDAW01. The sequence goes on along the minus strand of CAIWCG010000255.1, from coordinate 14,958 downwards.
TCATGCGGTATCACTCGTGACACTTCTACCGCTTCCATCACCGTTTACCCTGTGGCCACTGCCGATTTCAATGTATCGCCAACACGTGGTTGCATTCCGTTCACTGTAGGTCTTAATAATACAAGTGTCAATGCTGTAGGAGCTGCATGGAGTTTTGGCGACAACACTTTCAGCACTGCCACCAGCCCATCACACACTTATACAACAGGTGGAAACGATACCATCACGCTCATAGCCATTGGCGATCATGGATGCAATGATACCATCACAAAAATAATTACTGCAGTGGCTCCTTTGCCTGTTGTCAGTGCATTTGTGGCTGATACTGTGGTAGGATGCGTTCCTTTTACCGTACACTTTACCAATGGAAGCACCAACGGAGTTTCTTATAAGTGGTATTTCGGAGATGGAAGCACCGACACAGCACAAAATCCCACTCATACTTATGCTGATACCGGTGTATTTGCAGTCTCTTTGCTCGTAGTCAATGATACTTCCATCTGCGGACGCATTGCGGACTCTGCCAACAGGATTGCATACATCGCGGTAGGCAGTCATGTAAATGTAACGAGTGATTTTTCCTACACGCCAAAGAGCGGATGCATACCACTGGTGGTTGATTTCACCAATGCAAGCCTTAACGGCAACAAATATTATTGGGATTTCGGTAACGGACAAACTGATACGGCAAAGAATCCTCATCATGTCTTCTATCTCGACAGTGGCACCTTCATAGTAACGCTGGTTACCTACAACATCAATGCTCGATGCCCCAATCCTCCCGATACCATGCGGTTTTCAGTTACTGCCGACACCTGCTATCTTTATATTCCCAATGTATTCACTCCTAATGGCGACGGAAAGAATGATTATTTCCACCTGGTAGCTGAAGGGTATGAAGGCTATCATCTGATCATCTTCAATCGATGGGGAATGAAGATATTCGAAAGTACTGACAACAAATACCTATGGAATGGCAAGATAAACGGCAATGGTGCCGATGCTCCAGATGGCACTTATTTCTACATATTCAATGCTATGGACCCAGGAGGAAATCCATTTACAGACCATGGATACCTTACCTTGATAAGATAAACCAAAGCTAACTTAACAGAAACTGAATGACACACGAAAGCCGAGTGTTTGCTGATAACAGCAGACACTCGGCTTTCTTTATTTGATGATGATTGGGCAGCCTATTCCTTGATGACCTTAAGATCACCGAACACTACATTTGCATCAATTAGTATATGCGGAACAGCATCGGAATAATTGGCTGAACGATAAGAGTTTTTGCCAAAACTATTGTTGTTGTCGTCAGGAGTTTGCACTTCGCCGAACACCACACTTGATTTCACCATGACAGGAACACTGTCGTTGATGCGAATGGTATAATTTCCGAATACATTGTTTATATGGATGGTCTCGGTCTCTGATACGGTCACATTTCTAAGGTCCAGATTGCCCTCACCGAACACTACATTGTACTCGCTTTGCGACTTGCTGTACTTATAGTTTCCATCAGAGAAAACAATGGTATTTGAGCGCCCACCACCTCCGAATGTTCCCATCAGCATACGAACTCCGATGAAGATAAGGAAGAATGCGAAGCATACACGAAACACTGGAAGGTGTATGTTGAATACATATCTCAACACCATTGATACGCCTAATAGAATAATGATTACTCCCCAGAAGGCACCTGAATTGATAAAGCCCATTTTCATTTGTTTGTTGGTTAATTATGATTATTTTACCGCACAAATGTAAGCATTTGCAAATATATTACAAAAATAAGTGCATGAATCATGAACATCAAAGACATTCATGACTCATGATTCCTTATTATTTCCTACTATTTCCGTCGCTTATAGTGTGATGGGAAACCACACCGTCCATTCGGTAGTGCCGCCCTTTGATGTAGTTACACGCTTACGGAACCAGGTCTTTACATTCGGTGGTATATCCGTAATTATCATCGATGATTTGGAAATGGATGCTATATCAACAGGAATTTTCGGTTCTCCTGCGGTGGTTGACATTTGATATTGATAAACTGCCGTAACTCTTTTTCCCTTTTCATTTTTGGCAGCCAAACAAGTCATTTTTACTTCGCCTGCAGCAAAAGTTTTCTTTACGACAAAGTCCTGTTTGTTGATGGCACCGCGTTCAATGACTTCCATCTTGGCACCTGTAATTATTTCAATGGCGAATGTCTGATTGTTACGAGCCAGATTGTTCACATAATTCAATGCATTGATATTATTTATAGCCAATGCGCTCTTGGCAGCTATCTTGGCTCCTTCGGCACCTATCACTCCAAGTTTCATGTTTCCTATGGCGGTATCCAAGGTAGTGCACATGGTTCCCATAGCTGTCAATCCGGTAAAAACAGGAGTAAAGAATCCGCCCGTATTCAACAGCAATGCCGAATGAATGGCTTCTGATTTGGTCAAGAACTCCAAATCGGCGGTATTATAATCGAAGCCCAGCTTTCCCTTGATTATCCTAACCCTTGCAGCCATCAGAATGATTCTGTTTATGGCTGCTTTCAATGATTTTCTACCGATTGTTTTCTTCGACTTGCCTGATTTGCTGCTGCCACTAAGCAATACGACCACCATAAGCGTTACCACCACCTTCGATTCATCGCTTAGGTGGCGATAACCGCATGGGTCTTGATGCTTTACACTTTCATTTAAGCCATTTCTTTCGAAATGCGCACTCTCTTGCACCGATACCGTTCTTTCAGTAGCCGATGGAAGGTTTCTGTAATCTACTTTAACATTGTTTTTCATACCTTTAATTGTTTAATTTGTTTATAATACTGTAATATGTTCTCCTTTTATTGATGCACCATTTATGGTTTTTGCAACACTAACTACTTTGTTTGCAACACTAACTACTTTGTTTGCAACACTAACTACTGGGTCTGCAACACTAACTACTGGGTTTGCAACACTAACTACTGGGTTTGCAACACTAACTACTTTGTCTGCAACACTAACTACTGGGTTTGCAACACTAACTACTTTGTCTGCAACACTAACTACTTTGTTTGCAACACTAACTATTGTGTCTGCAACACTAACTATTGTGTCTGCAACACAAACTATTGTGTTTGCAACACAAACTATTGTAGCATAAATAGTATATTCTGAAGCTAAAACACGTCTTGGTGGAGCCATAAAACCATCATATTGGTCTCCATAACCTGTTATTTCTGTCTTGATATTAACTATTGCATGTCTCATTTCGACTGCAAAAATGGGAATACCAGAATCCTTAGCAAGGTGCCATCAGCATGTTGCTACAAAATAAATCGGTTCTTAAGCTAAACTACCTGATTAAAATTCAATGATACGCCGTGTACCCCTCACGGCAGGCGGTGCATTCTTTATCTTTTCTATAAGTGGGTCAATGAATTCGGCTGTAACATCGGCATAATCCCTTTTCCACATGGCAGCAAATTCATCTTTCTGGCCAGGATTCAGTCCGAAAGCCACCTGTGCCTCATTTCGCATGGCATCAAAACGCCCTTTGTTCGCATAATTCAATACGCCCATCATAGTGGTAGAACACATGGTATGAATAACTGCCAGGTAGTTCACCACCAGTTGTTCCACCGTCAAACCACTCGGATTCTTGATGCCAATGCTATGAACTTTATGCTCCTCCAAAGATGCTTTCATCACATCCATAGACAGTTTGTCCGAACTGATGACAATGGTGGTATCCACCGGCCCTACAGCCTTTTCAATCGAATTGATGACCGCCAAAGCCTGTTCATTCTTCGACACCGGAACTTCATATTTGCCATCACCAGGCTGATGGATGATGAACACTTCTTCCGTGATGTCGGTAGCAGGATTGTGCCAGATGATTTTGGTTATGTTGTGCATATTATTTTATAATGATGTTGTTTTATTAATCGGTTTGAGACCTATTTTAAGAAATGTAAAAGTACTACAAAAAACTTCAATCATCAAAGCATCAACCAATATCATCAAATTATTGGATATTTTATAATTTTGACCCCGCACAACATCCAACATTCATACCGTTATATATATAGCATCCATTTTTACGACAAAAAGAATCAGACCATGAAAAATACCGACATGCTCATTTCCACCATCGACGACTACATTGCCTGCTATCCTCCCTCGGTTCAAAAACAGTTGGAGCAGGTGAGAAAAACCATCCGCAAGGCAGCTCCCAATGCCGAAGAGGTGATGAGATATGGCTTGCCCACCTTCAAGATGAACAAGAATTTGGTTCACTTTGGAGCCTTCCAAAACCACATAGGCTTCTACCCCACCTCATCGGGAGTGAGCAACTTCGCCAAGGAATTGGCAGGCTACGTAACTACCAAGGGGGCCATTCAATTCCCTTTAGGCAAGCCCATTCCTTATGACTTGATTGAAAAGATAACCCTGTTCCGAGTACAAGAAGACCAGAACCTCAAACCAAAGAAGAAATGAGGCTTAAATATAATGAACCGGAAGCCTTGCGGCTTATGCCTTCTTGAGAAATTCAGTCTTCAGCACCATCCAACTGCCTTCTATCTTGCATTCCACCTCTGCTGGGTTCTCTGTAAGCTGTATTCCTTTAATCTTAACACCACGTTTAAGGGTTTGAGACGAACCTTTAACCTTCAAATCCTTTACCAAGTGCACAGAATCACCTGTGTTTAGCACATTACCATTGCTGTCTTTAGTTTCCATCGATACTATTATTATATAAGGATGCAAACCTACAATATTTTCATCTAATCGGAAGGTGACATAAGTCATTGTATTTTACCAGTCATTCAATTAGATTTGCCAACGAAACAAAAATAAAAATATATTAACCATGACAACCATCAAACCACACACCCCTGCCATCGTATGGATAGCTCGGGTACTTACCATCGTTTTCGCAGCCTTCATAACCATGTTTGCAGCCGATGTATTTTCAGAAGGATATGGCTTTTGGCAAACAGTTCTTGCACTCATAATGCATCTGATACCCACCTTCCTTGTAATTGTATTGCTAGTTCTCTCTTGGCATTGGGAATGGATAGGTGGCATCGCATTTTGTGCACTTGCAGTAGTCTATGCCATCGTTGCAATAAACCGATTGCATTGGATTGCCATCGCCATCATTGGCGGAACCATGCTGCTTATGGGTGTATTGTACCTGGTAGGATGGTTTCAGAAAAAACAAACCCTTGTTCATTGAACAGGGAGAATTGTTGCTGTATAATGATATGGTGTGTTTGCAGACGATCAATATCGGTAGCACACCCCACCGAATAGGTTGTAATTGCCTAAACCTACTTCTGCAAAAGCTGCAACATGTTCAATGAATTCATAACGTATTCCCGCAAAAGCAGAAGACCTTACGGTATTATTGAAATGTAGGGGGTAAGGATTGCCAGGTGCGTCAGGGTTGGCATCGTAATAGGTATCCTTATAAGAAAATTCGACATGATTATAACTTGCCATGAGACCTACATAGGTATCCATTGCCTTCACACCGAAGAAATCGTAATGATACGTAAACCGTGCACCGTACACATCATAATCCCAGGTCCTGTCAAAATAATAACTGTTGTTGAAAGCATATTGTTTGGTCTGGTTAAATGACTTGTTGGCATAATAAAAACCCAGTCCTACCGTGCCATCATCAAATATCGTCGGCAAACCCAAATCAATGGCAAACGATTTCCCAAAAGTTGCAGATGTATAATAATGCAGGCCATAATTACCACCAGTTTGCACCCCCACTTGAGCAACTACGGTTCCAGCAGTAAAAGATTGGGCATTTGCTTCCACAGATGCAAAAAGCCCAAATGAAAATGCCGCAAAAACAAGTATTCTTCTGACCATAAAATTATATATTGAAGGTTTTATACTGATTTGGGCAATAAATGTTGCAATTCATTGGTTACTCTAACATTATACTCATGCCTTCCAAGGAACCTATATGGCGGCATAATCATCCACTTTCTTTTCATTTTTTTTTCATTTTTTTAATATTAATTTTGCGGGCACTAAAATATACATCCATATGACAGATATACAAGAATTAAACGAACGAATTCAAAGAGAAAGCTCCTTTGTAGACCTTCTTATGCTCGAAATGAGCAAGGTTATTGTTGGTCAGAAATATATGACTGAACGATTAATAATCGGTTTGTTGTCGAATGGTCATATTCTGCTTGAAGGAATACCCGGTTTGGCAAAAACACTGGCCATCAAGTCTTTGGCATCAGCCATCAATGCAAACTTCAGTCGTATTCAGTTCACTCCAGACTTGCTTCCTGCCGATTTGGTAGGTACGATGATCTACAATCAAAGAAAAGAGGAGTTTACAGTAAGAAAAGGACCCTTGTTTTCAAACTTTATACTTGCAGATGAAATCAATCGTGCACCTGCAAAGGTTCAAAGTGCCTTGCTGGAAGCCATGCAGGAAAGACAAGTAACCATTGGCGACGAAACATTCAAACTTCCTGAACCATTTTTGGTACTTGCCACTCAAAACCCAATTGAACAGGAAGGAACTTATCCACTGCCAGAAGCGCAGGTAGATCGTTTTATGCTCAAAGTGGTCATTACTTATCCCACAAAAGAAGATGAGAAGATGATCATAAGAGAAAATATAGCCAACTCATTTCCTAAGATCAATAATGTAGTTAATATTGAATCGATAATAAAGGCTAGGAATATAGTACGGGAAGTTTATATGGATGAAAAGATTGAAAAGTACATCATAGATATTGTTTTTGCCACCCGCTTCCCTAAAGAATACAAACTCAATAAACTTGCACAACTGATCAGTTTTGGTGGATCTCCAAGAGCAAGCATCAATCTTGCATTGGCATCAAAGGCGTATGCATTCATCAAGAGAAGGGGTTATGTAATACCAGAAGATGTTCGAGCCGTTTGTCATGATGTTCTTCGACATCGTATTGGCTTGACTTATGAAGCTGAAGCGGAGAACATCACAACCGAAGAGATCATCAATGAGATTCTTAATACCATCGAAGTTCCTTAATGGGTGTTTGAAGGTCATTAATTTTATATATCAGCAACGATGGAAACTACTGAACTTTTAAAGAAGGTCAGAACCATAGAGATTAAGACACGCGGCTTGTCTAAACATATCTTTTCAGGCGAATATCATTCTGCCTTCAAGGGTCGTGGGATGGCATTCAGTGAGGTAAGAGAGTACAATCCAGGCGATGATATCCGTGCAATAGACTGGAATGTTACAGCTCGTTTCAATCATCCTTATATAAAGGTCTTTGAAGAAGAAAGGGAATTAACTGTGATGCTCCTAGTTGATGTTTCGAGTTCAGGAAAGTTTGGTACGGTGAAACAATTCAAGAAGGATATGGTTACGGAGATATGTGCAGTCATTGCCTTCTCTGCCATTCAAAACAATGATAAGATTGGAGTGATATTCTTCAGTGACCAGATTGAAAAGTTCATTCCTCCAAAGAAAGGAAAAACTCATATCTTAAGAATAATAAGAGAACTGATAGAGTTTGAACCACAACATAGAAACACCAACATCAGTGAGGGCTTAAGATATTTCAGTAATATCATCAAGAAGCGTTGCACTGCATTTATCCTTTCTGATTTCATTGATGAAAACTTTCAGGATGCCATGAAAGTAGCAAATAAGAAACATGACTTGGTGGCCTTGCAGATATATGACACTCGGGAAACCACATTGCCTCATATCGGCTTGATAAACTTTGAAGATGCTGAAACAGGCAAACGAATTACTGTTGATACCAGCGACAGGAGGATGCGAGAAAATTATGATCAGTGGTGGGAAAAGAAGCAAGCATATATTGACAATACCTTTACTCGATGTGGAGTGGATTCTACGATGATAAGAACAGATCAGGATTATGTTCCACCGTTGATGAAAGTGTTTAAAAAGAGAGGACGACAATAAATTCAATTGATGGAGAACATAGTTTTAAGATATTATAGATGTTTGGTCATAGCTGGCTTTATTTTAATAGGTCATAATGCCTATACTCAAGATGTAATTGCAACAGCAAAATTGGATGCTTCTGTAATAAAGATCGGTGATCAGGTAAAACTCCATCTGACTGTTCAGTATCCATCAAGCTATATTATAAACTGGGCTACTCCACCTGATTCAATGGGTAATGTGGAAGTAGTTGAAACATCTAAGGTAGACACAGTTGGACGAAAAGACAGTACCGTCATTACTCAGACACAAACCTTGACTATCACTGCTTTTGATTCAGGGTATTACCCCATTCCACCATTCGTCTTTCATTATAAAAAAGGAAAAGACACGAATGACTTCGTTGCTGAAACCCAGGCCATATTATTAACGGTGAATACCATTCCTGTGGATACTGCAAAAGGTTTCAAGGAAATAAAAAACGTGATGGATACTCCATATTCATTCGCTGAATTTTGGGAGCAGAACAAATGGTTTGTTATTGCCGGTATTCTTGCCGTTCTTTTAATCATTGGTTTGATTATTTATCTCAAGAAAAGAAAGAAAGTGATTCATGTGGTGGAGGAAAAGATTATCAAACGGCCAGCGCACGAGATTGCATTGGAGGAATTGAAGAAGGTGGAAGAGGAAAAGCTTTGGCAGGGTGGTTTCATCAAGAAATATTACTCATCGGTATCGGATGTTATCAGAATGTACATCGAAAATCGATATGGTATCATCGCCATGGAGCTGACAACAGATGAAATATTGTTGCAGTTTAAGAACAGAATGATTCATACAGAAGCAAAAGATAAACTGACCCAAGTTCTTCAACTGTCTGACCTTGTTAAATTTGCCAAGGTGGAACCATTACCAAACGAACACGATTTAACCCTCAGCAATGCCTATAACTTTGTGTATTCTACGACATTAAAAGAGGAACCGATAGTGCAGGAGCAGCCACAAATAGAAATTACAAATCAATCTCAGGCTATTGCTAATCAACCTGCCCCAATTGTTGCAACTGAATCTTCCATTCCTGATGAACATGCAAAGTATATGGGCTCATCGGTAAAGAATAAAACCCCTGAAAACAATGGCTGATATCACCTTCGCACATAAAGGATTTTTCTTTCTCTTGTTGCTGATACCTGCAATGGTGGCTTGGTATGTTCTCCGCCAAAACAAGAACCCCAATTCCATCTCCATATCCTCATTCGTTGGGTTCAGGGGCTTACGACCATCTTACAAGAACTATTTAAAACACTTCCCGTTTGTGTTCAGAATGTTGGCTCTCATATTGATCATCATTATTTTGGCTCGTCCACAATCGAGCGCTACGGGGCAAAATGTTACGTCTGAAGGTATCGACATCATGCTTGCCTTAGATATTTCTGGCAGCATGCGTTCAGAGGATTTTACTCCAAATCGTATTGGAGCTGCAAAGAAGGTGGCCTCCGAATTCATCGACGGACGACCTAATGACCGTATTGGCTTGGTGGTGTTCAGTGCCGAAGGTTTCAGTCAATGTCCACTCACTACCGACCATTCCGTGCTCAAGAATCTTTTCAATAAAGTGGAACCTGGCATGCTCGATGACGGTACCGCTATCGGTGAAGGGCTTGCCACTGCCGTAACCAGAATCAAAGACAGCAAAACCAAGAGTAAGGTGATTATTTTGATGACTGACGGGGTCAATAATATGGGCAAGATTTCGCCTGCCGATGCGGGTGTCATCGCCAACACTTTCGGCATTCGCGTTTACACTATAGGAGTAGGCACTAATGGTATGGCTCCCTATCCTTTCAACACGCCTTTCGGTATTCAATATCAAAATATGGAAGTGCAGATTGACGAACCATTATTGAAAGAAATAGCTAATGAAACTGGTGGTAAATATTTCCGAGCAACGGACAACAAAAAACTCACAGCCATATATGGGGAGATTGATAAATTAGAAAGGACCAAGGTAGAATTGACTGAATTCCGCAGATATTCAGAAGTATATTTGCCATTTGCATTGCTTGCCGGAGCATTATTATTAATGGAAATTTTGTTGAAATATACCATACTGAGAACATTGCCGTAATTATTGAATTCAATTGAAAAAAGAAAGATTTATTAATAGAAAGCATGAAAAAACACCTAGGACAGAGGTTTTCTGTCCTAGGACAGAAGAGTTCTGTCTAAGGGCAGAAGAATTTTGTCGAAGGACAGAAGAGTTCAGTCCAGGGACAGAGAAGTTCTGTCTAAGGACAGAAGAGTTCCGTCTAGGGACAGAGAAGTTCTGTCTAAGGACAGAAAAGTTCTGTCTTGGGACAGAAGGGTACTGTCCAAGGGCATTTTTCATTAAACAAACGCAAAACAGTTCTATTTTTGAGATTAAATTTAACAATCATAGAGTAAATTAATGATTCGCTTCGCACATCCAATGTTTCTTTATGGGCTGATAGCCATTCCGGTTATCGTCCTTCTTTTTATATTGATGCGTCTTTGGAAAAGGAAGGCTTTAAAGGCATTTGGCGATATTTCAGTAATTCAAAAACTCTTTCCAGATGTTTCTACCAGCAAATCTACTTGGAAAATGATTCTTTTTACCTTTGCTTTTGCCTTGGTAATCATTGGAATTGCCGACCCTCAAGTGGGGACTAAACTCGAAGAAGTGAAGCGTGAAGGAATTGACATAGTCATTGCCATCGATGTCTCGAATAGCATGAAATGTGAAGATATTCGCCCCAGTCGTTTGGAACGGGCAAAACAATCAGTTTCAAAACTTATTGATAAGCTCCAAAATGACCGTGTCGCTTTGATAATTTTTGCTGGAAAGGCTTATGTTCAATTGCCTTTGACCACTGATTTTTCTGCTGCCAAGTTGCTCTTGAATACCATCGACTGCGATATGATTCCTACCCAAGGAACGGCCATTGGCAATGCGATACAATTGGCACAAAAATCATTCGTTGAGAAGGATAAAAAATATAAATGTCTGATTTTGATGACTGATGGAGAAAATCATGAGGATGATGCCATAGCTGCGGCAAAAGCTGCTTCCGAAGATGGAATAATCATTCACACCGTAGGCATGGGTTCGCCTGATGGTGGCCCAATTCCGGTCTATCAATCCGGTGTTCGTGTGGGTTTCAGAAAAGATAATGAAGGACATACGGTTGTTACCAAACTCGATGAAAGCATGATGCGTCAATTGGCAGATGCAGGCAAAGGAGTTTTTGTAAGAGCTAATAATAATGAGGATGTTTTGGGTACCATTACCAAAGAAATAAGCCGTATGGAAAAGAAGAAATTCGGTGAGAAGGAATATTCCCAATACGAAGACCGATTTCAGATATTCTTTGCCGGAGCATTCCTGATTTTACTGATTGAATTCTTGCTGTCGGAGCGTAAATCGAAACTTTGGAGGAAACTAAACCTATTCGGGGAGGAGAAAAAATGAAAAAGCTGATTCTAATATCATTGATGCTCGTTGGAGGCCTTACACAGGCACAGTCCGACAGAAGTTTTATCCGTGAAGGAAACAAGAAATTTCAAGCCGCCGGAGATGATACCACTAAATTAAACGGTGCAAAGTATGAATATTTCAATTCGTTGAATAAGAATTCCAATTCGGCCGAAGCAAACTATAATTTGGGTGATGTTTATTACAAACAAGGACATTATGACAGTGCCGTAAGTCGTTTTCAAAATGCATCAGGATTGACTACTGACAAGGAAAAATTGGCAAAGGCATATCATAATTTGGGTAATTCTTTGCTTCGCGATAAAAAGTATGAGGAAAGCATTGATGCCTTTAAGAATTCCTTGAAGAACATGCCCAAAGATGATGAAACCAAGTATAATTTGGCCTATGCACAATCCATGTTGAGACAACAGCAAAAACAACAACAACAAAACAAGGATAACAAAGACCAGAAGAAAGATAAAAAGGAACAAGACAAGAAAGACCAACAAAAGCAAGGCGATAAAAAAGACGATAAGAAAGATCAGCAACAAAAGGAACAACAAGCGAAAGAGGAAAAGGATAAAAAAGGCGACAAAGACCAGAAGCAGGCCCAACCAAAAGACCAAAAGAAAATGTCGAAAGAAGAGGCCGAACGCATGCTTCAGGCTTTGAATAACCAAGAAAAGGACTTGCAGAAGAAATTAGGAAAGAAAATTCCTGTAAATGGTGTTTTAATAGATAAGGATTGGTAAGATGAAAAATATAAAAGCAATACTCTTCATTTCACTTTTAATTGTTGGTAATTCCTCATTTGGTCAATTAAGTCTTACTGCCACTACCGATAAAAACAAGGTAGCCGTTGGCGAACAATTCCAGATTACCTTTGAATGTGCTGGTGGTGCTGGAAACTTTACTGCTCCCTCCTTTAAGGATTTTAATTTATTAATGGGACCCAACCAAGGTTATCAGAATATAAATGGCAGAGTCAGCACTACTTTTACTTATATTTTAAGTCCAAAGGCTATAGGAAAATTTACAATAGGACAAGGTACTTTAACCTCCGGTGGAAAATCAATACAATCAAATTCAATAACTATTGAGGTAGTTAAAAGTTCAGCCAATAATCAAAGTGGTGGAAAAGGAGGAAGTGGTGACGACCAGGTTTCTCAAGAAAATCTTTTTATCCGCATTAGTGTCAGCAAAAACAATGTTTATCTTGGCGAAGGTATTTTAGCTACTTATAAGGTATATGCCAAGGTGCAATTAAATGGCGGTGGACTTACCAAAGCACCTGCATTCAATGGTTTTTGGAGTCAAAAGGTTGATCAAAACAATCACCCGGTTAGAGAACGAGAAGTATTGGATGGTGTGCCTTACGATGTATATACCGTTGAGAAAAACATTCTATATCCTCAACGCAGCGGGGTTTTGGAATTGGAATCAGAAGAGGGGGAGTTTAATGTATTGGTTCAAAGTCGGCGAAGACAGCAGTATAACCAAAATGATCCATTTGCCCAATTCTTTAATGACCCTTTCTTTGGCGGGCAACAACAGATTAAAGTCAAAAGATATAGCAATTCAATAAAGATTACTGTTAAGGATTTGCCTGAAGGTGCCCCTGCCAGTTTCAAAGGCGCTGTAGGAAAATTCACCATGGAAGCCTACCTTGACAAACCAGAAACTAAAGCTAACGAACCGGTAAGCTTGAAAGTAAAAATTAATGGTAATGGCAATCTGAAACTTGTCGATCCGTTGCCATTGGAATTTCCACAGGATATTGAAGCCTATGACCCAAAGATAGCCGACAACACGGTGGTTTCGGCAGCAGGTGTAAATGGAAACAAGACTTTTGAATATCTTCTTATTCCCCGTCATTCAGGTGATTACAAACTACCCCCGATTGAATTTACCTACTTCGATTTGGAAAAGAAGAAATACGTTACCCTCAACTCTCCTGACTTCAATTTAAAGGTAACCAAAGGCAGCGGACCTGAAAACGTTACCATCAATGGAGTTAACAAAGAAGATGTTCAGTTATTGGGAAAGGACATTAGGTATATCAAGATAAACGAGGTTAAGTTCCACCGAAAAGGGGATGAATTCTTTGGTTCCTTTGGTTTTTATTCCCTCTTCCTCTCCCCTATATTCTTATTCATTGGCTTCCTAGTTTATTACAGAAAGAATCAGGAACTGCAAAAGAACGTCACCTTATTGAAAAGCAAAAAAGCCACCAAATTGGCTCGCAAACGATTATCATTAGCCAAGGATTTATTGACAAAAAATAACCGTGAACAGTTCTACGAAGAAGTTTCCAAGGCCACATGGGGATATTTAGGCGATAAGTTAAGCATCCCATTGTCAGCCTTATCCAAGGAAACAATATCCGAAGTATTGCAATCACGGGGAATCAACGAAACGCTCCAAGGCCAATTCACCGAACTGTTGAACAAATGCGAGTTTGCACGATTTGCTCCCTCAAACACTTCAGGCCAAATGCAGGAAGTTTACGACGAAGCCATCACACTCATAACAAAAATGGAAGGAGAACTGAAAGCATGAGAACCATCAAATCATTAATATTCCTCATCATCTTTGCCGTTTCGTCCTTAAGTTCGTTTGCCAACAAAGAACTCGAAGGAAATGTTCTATATAGAAAAGGTGACTACAAGGCTGCCATCGAAGCCTATAAACTCCTGCTGAAAGACGGTCAGGAATCTTCCGAAATACACTACAACCTCGGCAACTGCTACTACAAAACCAACGACCTATCCAACTGCATACTCCAATACGAACGCGCCCTGAAACTATCCCCAAAAGACGAAGACATTCAGTTCAACCTAAAACTCGCCAACCTAAAGGTAGTCGATAAAATCCAAACCGTCGACAAAATCTTCTTCAAACGCTGGCTCGAAACCCTCTCCCGCCTCTTCGCCATCGACACCGCAGCCACCTACACCATCCTCTTCATGTGGCTCGCCGCCATCATCCTCGCCCTCTACATCGCGGCAGGCAGCAGCCTCCTCAAGCGCATCTTTTTCTACTCCGGCCTCACCCTACTCCTCCTTTCCATCACCATGCTCATCCTCACAAACTATCGAAACAACGACCTCACCTCCACCTCCTCAGGCATCATTTTCAGCCCAACAGTATATATTAAGAGTGCCCCCGACGACAAAAGCACCGACCTCTTCATCCTCCACGAAGGCACCAAAGTACAGATACTCGACGCCGTAGGAAGCTGGAAAAAAATCCGCCTCATGAACAACAACGAAGGCTGGATAAAATCCGAAACCCTCGAAGTCATCTAAATCAGATGCGTCCCTTCTAATTTATAATTCATAACTTATAATTTATAATTTCTTGAAGCCTACGGTTTCTACTCGTATCATGGTGCGTCCCGCTATCCGCTGTAGCCGCTGCATCCCCATTACCGACACAAAGCAGCGGGCTGCCGCTACTATCGGGGCTATGCCTCGATGGCAGGTTGCTTCGAAATGACTTTTTACGCAATAACCAATCAAACT
>CAIWCG010000254.1 GCA_903911135.1 uncultured Bacteroidota bacterium | reverse complement strand
CCTACAATAAACGGGAGATGCAACCAGTTTTGAATTTGCCTGATATTGTTTCTTTTCATCAACACGTTCTTCCTCTATTCAATCAATATTGTACTAACATAGGATGTCATTCTACTTCAGGACATTTGAATTTAATTGATAGTATCGCTTATACAAGTTTATTTGCAAGACATGATGTTGATACCATCAATCCACCGGAACAAAGTGTTTTGTATGTTTCGATGAATTCGGTTAGTCCTGCAATGCCGCCTTCTGGCAGGTTGAGTGATTACGATGTTGCGCTTGTTTTAAAATGGATAACACAAAAAGCGAAGGATAATTAGAAAAGATGGATATTAACATTAAATAAAAAGCCCGAACAAAAGAGAATGTTCGGGCTTTTTGTTTTGTTATAAATATTCATAATTTTGTCGCCTTGAAATGAAATCAAAAATACTATGGATGAAATGAATTGCAAATTCAAAACTCTTGGGACGGGATTAAAAATCCCGACCAGCGCATTCGTCAAAGAATCCCCGAACGAAGCGAGATTCGGAACATCTCGACCAGCGGGGATTTTTTTTGTTTTGGTTAATATCAAAATCTTTTTATGTAATTTTGTCGCCTTGAAAAGAAATCAAAAATAGTATGGATGAAATGAATTGCAAATTCAAAACTCTTGGGACGGGATTAAAAATCCCGACCAGCGCATACGTCAAAGAATCCCCGAAGGAAGCGAGATTCGGAACATCCAGACCAGCGGGCTTTCAGGATTTCTCGTATTGACACGGATTATTATGGGATTGAAAATCCCAAGTGAGTAGGCACAGCATTACAAATGCTGCGCAGCGCGACCTACATATCCTGCGGCTCTTTGGAAGGATTTGAAATCCTTTTGAGAAGGCAAGGGATTGCAAATCCGTCGAAGCGATACGTTGCATATCCAGCGGCTCTGGAGATTATCAAAATGTTTTTATAATTTTGCACAATGAAGAAAACAAAAATTTATCTTGATACCACTGTCATCAATTTTATTTATGCTGATGATGCGAAGGATTATATGAAGGCTACAATTGATTTTTTTGAGAAGTCAGTAAGGACAAAGTTGGTGGATGTTTATATTTCTAATGTCGTATTTGATGAAATTAATAAGACACAAAATTTAGAAAAACGAAACAAATTATTGAAGGCAGTCAAGGAGTATGATTTGGAAGTTTTAGAAAGTAATCCTGAAGCAATTCGACTTTCTAAAATTTATCTTGCTGAAAAGATTATCCCTGCGAATAAGATTGAAGATGCTGAACACATTGGCGTTTCCACGGTGTTTGAAATGGATATTTTGCTTTCTTGGAATTTCAAACATCTGGCAAATTATAACAGGAAACAAAAAGTAAAAGTGGTTAACCTACGAGAGAATTATTTACATCCATTAGATATTATATCACCATTAGAATTAGAATATGAAAGAAATTAAAAGTTTTGAAGATTACCCATCGCTCATAGAAGTGAGAGAATGGAAGGATGCCGCATCAAAGGAAATGGAAGGGAAAACTGACGAGGAAAGAATCCAAATCCGCCATCAGGCAATGATTGATGCCGCCAATAGCATAGGAGCGACTTTGATAAAATTGCCGAATGGTAATTATAAGTTCGGATGATGCGATAGGCTTGAAACGCTATAAATATTCTTTACTACTTTTGCAGCCTGAAAAAAAATACTGTCTTTGATGATGATAAAAACACTTGATAGATGGAATGGAGAAAGATTAAAAAATCCTTTTGAGAAGGCAAGGGATTGCAAATCCGTCGAAGCGATACGTTGCATATCCAGCGGCTCTGGGACACGATTTGAAGCTATCCGAAAGCATTATGAGGGTATCCGAAAGTATTATGAGGGTATCCGAAAGCGTTTTGAGCCTATACAAACACGTTTTGAGGGTGTCCGGAAGCGTTTCGGGGGTGTCCGAAAGCGTTTCGGGGGTATCCGAAGGCATTTCGAGGCTATCCGAAATGGGCACTTTTTTCGGGGCGATTTTTGAAATTGGGTTGGGGTCGGGATTGCAAATCCCGACCAGCGAATTGTCATTCCAGTATTATTAGTAATTTTGCAAAAAATATTTAATACAAAAATTATGAGGTTAAAATTTGTTGCTACAATTTTCTTCCTGTTATTAATACTAAAAGGTTATCCTACATCTACCATTCCTTGTACTAAAACCTTAACAGAATTTTTTATTAATCTGAATGTTACCGGTACTATATTTACTTGTAAAATATTATATACTGATAATAACGCAGGGACTTATTTAACTACACAAACTGCATTGGTTAATGAGGTTTTCTTTGGCTCAATTGATAGTGATACAATTACAATATCATCACAAGGTTATAATGATTCTTATGTTTATCCTTCGGGTGGCGGACCAAAGGATACTGTAATAAGAACTTACGAAATTGGGGATAATCAAAAATTAATATATACATGGGGTGATGGTCATAAATTTGGCTATGGGAGAATTTGTGCCGCACATTCTAAATCTATAAATAATAGCCCTGAAGTGGTTAATGAACTTAATATGCTTAGGCAATTTTCATCCATTGTTAAGAATAAGAAAACGGAATATTTTATTTTCTATAATTCAGCAAAGAAAATTGTTGCCGAAGGTAATTTTAAAAATGGAGTTGCGGTTGGGCTATGGAAAAATTATTATGATGATGGTAAAATCAGCATCAGTAGTCCTGTAGAGGACGGTTCTCTAAGGATGCGTAAGCAATCTGTAATAGATACATTCTTAAATTTAAAATCTGAAATTGACTTCGAGCATCATTTTACAAAAGAATATTATCCTAATGGATTTATTCAGAATTATACCCTAACTAAAAAGCATAAGGTTTTGTATATAGGTTATTCACAATCTTCTAAAGGAATTCCCGAGTATAAAGAAATAAACATTAAGCATGATACAATTGATTTTTTAACTGATTATTGGTATTTTGGCAATGGAAAGCCACATACCATTTCTACCAGAAAAGAGGTTTGGAGAAGGGGTACGCCTGTTTCTCAAGGTGGTTACGGTAAATATCAAGAATTCTATGAGAATGGAAATTTAAAATTAGTTGGGATTTTAGAAAAAGATAGAAGAATTGGAGTTTGGAAATGGTATTATGAGAATGGAATTTTTAATGCCAAATTTGATTATAAGGATGGGAAGGGAACTCAATAAAAATTTATTAAAATGGGATTTACTGCCAATGTCAATTCCGGCTGCGTGAGGATGAACGACAGCCATCTTTTCATACTTCTTTTCTTTTTCCATAGCTTTACTTTTAATGAAACAAATTGTTATTTTGTACACATTTCAAAAGGCTGTGTTTTAAAAATATAAAGTATTCTATACGGGATGAAAGCATCTGAAAATGTTTCTCACCATTCATTTTTTCTATCGTTCCTAAAGGAACTTCCACAGCCCAACCATAATCCGTCTCGGATTTTTTAAGTACCATTTTGCAATGCGGCCTTATATGAAATGCGAACCGTGCAAATTTACGATTGCTACCGCTAGAAAAGCATTTTTAAGTCTTTTTAGACGTACAGGTAATCCGGACCAGCCAGGAAGATTGAAAAAGAAATTATGGGTTCTCTTGTGCTCTTTGGATTTCGTTTTGTATTTGATCGCCAATATTGAATAAATCGTCTCTTAGGTATTTATCAATGGTAGGTGAATTATGTAAACAATAAATAATATCAAACAATAATTCTTTTGATAAATTACCTTTATGGATTATTTGCCCTTTTAGTTTGTATTTGCTGCACAATAATGGTAAATCATATTCAAAAATTTGTCCTTTGTTACCAGCGATAAATGTAAGGTCTGGAAATGTAAATTGTTTATCTGTAACTACTACTTTAGGTTCAAAGTGAAATATATGATATTTATAAGGTGTCTTATTACAACCCACCTTTGCCATGGAATGAAATAATTTTTCGTTCCTTAGTGTTGTAGTAAAACAACAAAATATAGAAGTGTTTCCGATATTATCAATAACTAAAAGATACTTATCTCTAAAGCTATTTATTTTGCTTAATGAACCATCTATGGTCGAAAAATCAAAGTCTCGAATGAATAATAGGGAACCTTGCTCAAACATAAAAACTATCTTGTAATTTTATAAGTATCATAAAATCCAGATAGCATTTCATTATCTTTGATGATGTCTCTAAAATCAATTATATGATTGGATATTTTGGAATCTTCAAAAGAAATCGAATTCTTATACACAACATCATTCCACAAAGATTT
>CAIWCG010000253.1 GCA_903911135.1 uncultured Bacteroidota bacterium | reverse complement strand
GGCTACAGCGGATAGCGGGACGCAGATGGGACGAGAAGTGGATATAGGCTCCTTAAAAGAGTTATGAATTGAGGGGGAAAGGGTCTTGGAAAATCTTTCTTTGCCAAGTACACACATTTCTCCATCCGTAATCCCCCCTTTCCATCAACCAAAATCAAGTTTTGGATTTAAACAATTCCAAAAACAGAGAAAATTTGTTGCCAAACCCCAGTCATTATGTTTAAGTCCGCTTGCATCACCCGAACCTGTAGTGGTTCCAAGATAAGGTTTTTACCTGTTTCCTGTCTTGAATATCGCCAGGCAACTGCTGCCGAAAGGGATTCTTCCAACAGTATCGAGCAGGCCTATTTCGGTGGCATTGAAAACCTTTAAAATCATTCTCGATACTGCACCTGATTTATGATTTCCTGTCGATTCGTGGGCAATGACCTTGAAATCCCTCTTGCCACGGAAACGATATGGCAGGCTCCGTGCAAGAAAAATGGGAGCAGGAAGATATGACATGAAATAACCTGAATACAGCAAGCCGAGACCTGCTTTTTTTGCCAAGGATTTTATTGCCGGCGTGTTATATCTTTTATAATGTCCGGCATAATCGTCAGCATCAGACCACAGCAGTTTATAGGCCGGCACAGTCATGTAAACAACTGTGCCAGGACGGCAGGCTGCTGCTATTTCCCTTAAAAATTCCACATCGTTTTCTATATGTTCCACCACATCAAACAAACCTATTCCGCCGATTTGGTGCCCTTCGAAATCGAACCGTTGAAATGGAATGTTATAAACATTAGCCACTCCATATTTTGTTGCATTCAAACATCCGGCATATCCAGGTTCTATCAAAAAAACTTCCTTATCCTTGAAATTTCTTTGAATGAAATCGGCCTGATATCCATTGCCTCCGCCTATGTCTGCAAAATTGCCTTCATGAGGATATCGTGTCATCAATTTTTTGATGACTTCATTGCGATGAGTAAACCAAAAACTGTCTTTCTCTATATCAAAGCATTCATCATTGCCAGCATCGGGATAAGAAATTGCACCGAATCCTTCGCGGCTTACATAAATTCCGTTTTTGTCTTTAACTAATGATGCATC
This sequence comes from uncultured Bacteroidota bacterium, assembly GCA_903911135.1. Taxonomy (GTDB): domain Bacteria; phylum Bacteroidota; class Bacteroidia; order AKYH767-A; family JABDAW01; genus JABDAW01. Next base: position 10,090 of record CAIWCG010000253.1, on the reverse strand, counting down.
GGTCATAACTTTCAATTTATTCGTTTAAGGAATTTTATTTTTTGGATATGGTAGGCCAATGAAATGTAGAGGAACGGGAAGATGGGCAGCATGTATCGCAGCTCCGAATATCGAATGATGCCCACAAAGAAAACGATGGTGGCCAGCGAGAACAGCAGCACGATGATTCGGATGAGCATCGGCGCTTTTCGGCTAAACAAAAACACGAATAGCGACAGGTATAAGGCCACATTCAGCAGGTACATCAGGCCCTTGATGAGGATTTGAAACGAATTGAATTTTCTTCCCTCCGGATTTAACGACCCGTAGGCATTGCTGGCGCTGTTCATCACCATTTCCTTGAACGAAATCATCGGAGTGATAAGATAATATCTTAGCGGTGCCTTCTTGATGAACTCCTCCTTCAGCGAAATGAATTTGGCCTTCACCTCCTCTTCGCAAACAGGCACCAATTCCTTCGAAACCAACAGGTTGTTCTTGAAAATCGAATCCTTATATGTAAAGCAGTTGCCCAAAGAACGCACCGCATCATGGATGGCATTCGTATCGTTTATCTTGTTCATATAAGGCGGTAACTTATTTATGTAATCGTCTATCACCCGCTCCCTTTCCTCCACCTTCTGGCTGAAAAACTGGAGCTTGTTCGAGACGACCACAGCAGTATAATCCACCGTCTCATTCGACCAGCAGGAAATCCATGACTGAAAGTAATATTGCCCTTTGCCATATTCCATAGGGCTTTCGTTATAGTATTTTTCGAATACGATCAGCTCGCCTTTGGTAACCATATAATTTCTGATGATCCATGGCGACATGATTGCTGCAATGCCTACACAATAAAGTGCAGTCTTTCTGATAAAACCTGCAAGATCGTTTCGATGATGATATGCCGATGCCGCAAGCAATGCAGGTATCAGAATGCCAGCAACAGGTCTTGTAAGAATCATGATGCCCGTGCACAAACCAGCTACAAGATATCGATAATATCCATCACGTTTTATGGCAGCAGAAAAAAGATAAGCCGTATAAATGATGAGTGATATGGAAATGGCTTCAGTGATTGTGTAATAACAGTTGATTGCCAGAAAAGGACATGCAGCAAACAGACGAATGGTCCAACGTGCCCACGCTTCATTTGCAGTTAAATTGAAAACGAATAAACCAAGCAAGACAACAGATAAAGCATACATCAGAAGTTGCGTATATCGAATGAAAAAATACGAATATCGCTCACCAAAAACTGCATGATGAAGACCAAAAAACAAAGGATATCCCGGAGAACGTCGAACATCATAATGAGGAATCGAAGGATCTACTGTAAATCCTTTTCCTTCCATGAAATTCTTCATTTGATTTACGTACCAATAATTATCAACATTGGTGATGGTGTAACCATATACTGTTTTAGCTGTGGGTGTTTGGCTGCTTAATGAAGAACTTTTCTCAACAAAATAAAGGTTCAATTCGTTTACTGTAAGTGCAAGAAAGAAAGCGATTAAAAACCAGGTAAAAAGAAATTTATTGGAGATCATTTATGAAGATATTCCTGCAAATTTATAAACAGATAATTTTATCAACGGCCATATTTGCCCATAAGTTTCCGCATATCAAACAATGCTTCAGATGTTTTGATATTATTATAATTATTTTTAATCCTAGTTTATAATTCATACTTTTCTTTTGTTTTGTCTGATAGATATATCGGAAATTTCCGCCATCCTATATTGGTTAAAATAATAGTTTCACATCAAAGAATTATTTTTTCTCCAATTCCAAATAAGATCAGGAATCGTTTCTAAGGAAACACAAGCTATCATATCAAGGATTGAAACATAAGGATCAAAAGTATGGGAAATTTGCTGATAGGATGGATAGCCAGAATAATCCTTATAAGTCAATATTATATTTCGTTCATTAAATAATTGCTCAAATCCATTAAGATAGTCTTTAGCCATAGGACCAGATAGATATTCAGTAGCTTTCAAATCCGTTAATAAATTCAATAACCTTTCAACTCTATCTCCTTTCAACTCAAATTCTTGAGAGCTCGCAAAACTTGTTTCAATGCCAAGATATTGAGAAATATGTTTTATGGAATATTGATTGAATTCAGAAAGATGTTTCCATTCTTTCCTATTATAAAAATCATTTAGCAAAGGTTGTAATTGTTGAAAGAATGGAGCTTTTCTATATGTTTGATAAATGGAATAATAATGTTCAGCTTGCCAATTATTTTTCGGTAAATCCACCTCACTTATCTTTTGTTTGACAGCATTTTTATTAATAGGAATCGTTAACCAAAAAGAACCATTAATAGAATAGATTTTATTCCTATTTCTCCAATCATTTTTTGTATATTTTACTTCATCATAAAAGCAAAAAACATCAACATCATGAATCATGTCAAAATAACCTTTCCATGGCATATAATTTGATTGTATAATCGCAACCTTCATTGGAATTTATAAAAGATTAAGTTTACTGCCAAGGATACGAATTGGGTTACCAATAGCAGAACAATCATCTGGTAAATTATTAGTAACGATAGAGCCAACACCAACGATAACATTTTTGCCAATGCTAATATTGTTTGTAATAATAGAACCGGCACCGATAAAAGTATTTTCACCTATATCTACTTTACCGGAAATAATTACACCTGGAGAAATATAACAGCCTTCGCCAATATTTGTTTCATGAGAAATACAAATAGAATTATTCAACAAAACTCCCTGTCCAATATTAACATTGCTATCAATATTACACATTGGGTATATAAAAGACCCATTTCCTACCGAAGCAGTTGGATTAATGAATGTCGAACCATGAATAAAAGAAGGAAGCTTTCTTTGTAATGATTTCAAATGATGAATGACTTTACATTTTATAGGCAAATGATGGTAACCCAATGCTACATAAAAACTAAAATCAGCATAATCATCTATACTATAAGATAGATATGGAAATATTCTGGGAGCATCATGCTTAAAGGCAATATCATCAAAGAAGATAAACTCATTATTACTATCTTCTTTAAGGAAGTCATGAAACTGTTTCCCTAAGTCTCCATAACCGATAATTGCAATCTTATTCTTCATAAAAAGATGAATTATTTTGTTGCGACGAAACCGATGTATTTGAATAAATGTTTTGACAGCGGAAGAATTTTTTGTAAAACAACATCCATCACATCTGCATATTTGAAGCGTTCTTCTTTGGAATATTGCTCATTATTTATCAAAGATCCTTGCCCAATATACCAGTGATAAAAGAAATCAACATTGGAGAATCCTGCCTTATGAAGTTGTTCAGTCAATTCTTCTTCTCTGAAACCACCTTTAATGTTTTTACCAAACTCGGCATTATTAAAGATATATTTTTCTACACCGAAGTTCTTTTTAATATCTTCATCCTTGTAGGTCACCATTTCTATTTCTCGTTTCACTATCGGATTATACTTTCCATTACGGTCCAGTTGATGAATCTTTTCCCAGAAATAATAATTGGGTTCGAGATCGGCATAGAATTTACCTCCTAGTTTTAATGCCTTGAAGGCAGTTGAAAATGTTGGATGAACATCATAAAGATGATGAAGAAAGGAATATGCAGTAATCACATCAAAGGTTCCGAAGTCGAGTGACACACTTCCTGTGTCATGATTGATCAATGTGATTTTTGCATTACCTGAAAGATCAACTTTATCCATCATGGCTTGGGTTACGTCTACTCCGGTTATTTCCTTAACATATTTCTTTGCAATATTAATCATGAAGCCAGTGCCACAACCTAAGTCCAATAGTTTTTCTGCTTTAGTGGAGTTGATTGCTGCAACTAATTTTGCCTCAACCTTCTGGATATTCTCTGGCCTGAAATGGGGCTCGCAAGTATTGTAATGCTCCGACATTTTTGAATGCAAGGCAATATTAGCTTTGATTACTTCTGTATATTTTTCTGTATCTGACATCCTTTTTCTAAAAAATTAATCTTTATATGTTTCCGATAATCCACATTGCCAATCCTTACAATCTCTGCATGGATCCATGTCAAAATCATTATTAAGGTGTCTGTTTCTTTTTGCTAATAAACTTCCTAGCCAGATTTCTTTTATCGTAGTGGTATTCAAATCTCCTTCATAAAATTGGCCATCCCAAACAGCATCGCATTGCGCAACATGGCCGTCTTGATGAATGGACATGGTACGCATTAACCAAGGGCAAGGAATTTCACGACCTTCATTAGGAAGGCAAAGAGCAGGTGATTCAACAGCAGTTCCCCAACCAAGACGATGGCGAACTTTTATGGTAAATCCTTTGTCCATCCATTTTGTTTTGAAAAGTTCTTCTTCATTTTCATTTTCTTCCATGACAATGAATTGAAGGGTTACTTCCAGGTTCTTTAATTTACCTTTAGTCTTAGCTTCAATTAAGGCTTTTATGTTTTCTTCCACTTTATCAAAATCTCCATCCACCCTGATTTTCTCATAAGTTTCTTTGGTGGCGGCATCAAGGCCAACGGTTAGTTTATTCAAGCCGGATGAATCCAATCTATCTATCCAACTTTTTTCAAACAAAACAAAATTGGAGTTCATAAAGATTTTTGTTAAGCCTTTTGATTTGGCATATTCTATCAAATCAAAAACTCTTTCTTTCATCATAAATACTTCGCCCATGATAGGCATCCAAACTTCGGCGTCAGGATTTTCGACACTTATCTCGTCAATGATTTTTTTGAATAAAGGAAATTTCATTTTGCCTTGAGGTCGCGAAAGATCTTTTTCAGGACACATGATGCATTTAAGGTTGCATCCTGCTATGGTTTCAATGATGACCACTTGCGGGAAATCATAAAGAGTTCTGTTGATGGGAATACGTTCTATGGATACTGGCTGCATAGTCTTAATATTTAACTTTACTCGGTCTTTTGTCTAAACTTTCTTTTCTCGAATGGCACATAATATTCATCATAAGAGGCAGGGACTTGAGCGAGGAAGCCCAATTTCTGCAATACCTTTTCAGAGAATCCTGATGTATCCATTCCGCTCATGGCTCTTGGGATGTCGATTCTTTGCTTCATCCAAGAACGGCCCATGTTTATGGTGAGGGCATGCCTCCAGTTGTTTGTTTTGTTGATGCCGCCGGCATGCCAGATTCTTGCATTGAAGAACCAAACGGTGCCTGCTTTCGCAATTAATCTTTTTGCGTTGGCAAAGAAATATTCATCTGTTGGGGTCTCAATTATTGCTTGGGAATAAGGCAAAAACCAAGTCGCTCCATTCTCTACAGTAAAGTTATCTAATAAAATTGTAGCACCCATATTCGTCACGTAATCAGGAATTATTCTTGGGCAATCGGTATGCACCCTTTTGGAATAATTTGAAGTAGAGGGTGGCATGGATGAGGAGGTATAAGCATACACAATACACCCTTCGCCAAGGACAGAATTAAATGGATCAAGCAGGTTTTGATTATCGAATAATTCTACAAAAACCTTATCATACAAAGAGCACAATAGTACCATTCCGTAGTCAGAATATTCCATGCCATGATGATATTCTTCTTCCTTAGCTATCGCCTTTATTAGCTCTGCTTTTGCTTTGGTAATGAAATCAGGTGACAAGACATTTTCCAATATGGAATAGCCCTGGGTATTTATCTCCTCTACGAACCTTTCTTTGTTAAACATCGTCTGCAAAATTAATTTTTTCTCGGATAATATATAGCGGTCTGTTTTGAACTTCTTTCAAAATTCTGCCGATGTATAACGCAGCTAATCCTGTCACCATAATTTGAACACCTCCAATAAAGGTTATGATAGAAACAGTGGACGTATATCCTGGTTGATAATTCACAAGACACAATTTAGAAATAAAGAGATAAAAGGTGAGTCCGAAGCCAATCAGAGCAATGGAAATTCCAAACATGGCTATCAACTTCAGAGGTAAATCGGAGAAGGAAATAATAGAATCTATAGACATTAGCAAGCGTTTCTTGAAGTTGTAACTCGACTTCCCTTTGGTTCTTTCTTTGTGGATAATATTTACATATCCTTGTTTGAAACCGAGCCAAGCTTCGAGCCCCGGAATGTAGCGCGATTTCTCGGAAAGGGAATTATAGGCATCGGCAAATCTTCTATTCATAATACGTATTGTGGCGATATTCAGAGGGGTTTTATTGCCCGTAAGTTTATTCAAAACAATGTTGAAAATATGAGAAGTAACTTTATCTCTCATAGAACTATTGCGAAATTCGCGAAGTCCATAGACTATATCCACATCATTATTTTTGAAATGATTCAAGAGCACAAAGATCTCGCTGACGGGCTCCTGTTGATCAACATTCAACATGCCAATAAATTTTCCATTTGCCAATTTATATCCACAAGAAAGGGCGATGTGCTGACCAAAATTACGACTCAAATCAACCACTTTTAAAAAATTATATTTATTTGTTAAGATTCGTAGTGTATCAAACGAATCATCTATACTTCCATCATTGACAAATATAAGTTCTACCTCTTCATTAATATCTTTTTTATTTAGATATGACTGAAATTGAGTCTCAAATTCCTTGCAGAAATCTACTGCAAGATAGGCATCATTATAAATTGGAACTGTGAATGAATACAAAATCATATACTTAATAATTACGGTTAAATTTTTGCTCAAAAATAGAAATTATCTAAATCGATGAAGATGTTTTTGATTCCCATATTTGAGATAATATAATGAATTGATGACTATTTCCGTTAACCATTTGAAGATTTATATAGATATCCATATTTTTTCAAGTCGAGTTATTTATATACTGTCAATTATATTTTTTAAATATTAGAGTTTATTGAATTTCTTTACTACCCTTTTTTCTCGAAAATCGAATGAAAGGAGGTATTGGCCTTTAGCCAAATCGAAGATAGGGAATTCGAATTTGTTATATCCTTTATTGATTGAACTATCAAATAAAATTTTCACAACTTGCCCAAGAACATCATATAAAGAGATTACCATTTCATTGCCAATTGGTGCTATAGTTTCAATGATAATATTATTTGAAGCTGGGTTTGGATAGATATCAAATATTAATAAATCGTTTGCTAAGTCAAGGCATTGTTCATCATTATTTGGATTGTCATCAGGATTAATGCCATTCAGATTTTCAACTCTTGCACATACAAATTGTGGAGGATTATATTGATCAATAACGAAAGTCCAATGATAACTACGAGCTGTATCATGAAGATCGAGGCTTAAAGTATCATCATAATGCTGTATAATTCTATTTCCGCCTATGTTAAGTTCAATGTCATAATTGTTAACGGTTACGGCGCCCCTATCGGCAACAGTTGTATAAATATCGAAATGGTTTCCTGTTATTGAATAAGAAATGGAACTTACCGCCATATCAATTCTTTGATGGTTCAAGCAAACAGAATCATATGCTGTATTTTTACAGCCAAACTTGTTGGTAATTGTAAGAGATATGGTGTCGCAATTGTTATCTAGGTATGTATGTATTGGATTAAAGGCATTTGAAGAGTCACCATCGCCAAAATGCCATAATGCGGAAATGTATGGTAATGTATTATTTTCAAATGTAACTGTTAAAGGGGGAGTTCCGTCTCTTGGGGTAAAAGTGAAAATAGGAATGGGAAGTGGATTGATGATAATGTTTTTAGTAATCGTTGCAGTGCAATGTCCATATTCGGTTTCAACCAACAAATTTACAGGATAGGTGCCTGCATTTGGAAAGGTGAAAGAAACTGAATCACCAATTTGATTTATAGAATTTGCTGTCCATGAGAACCAATTGATTGTATCATGAGTACTTGTATCTTTCAATGAATATAAACTATCTAAAAACAAAACAGGTGAGTTTTCACAAAGATTAGAGGAAAAGAAATTTGCAACAGGTTTAGGATACACAATAATTTGATTTGTCATAGAGGAGGTGCAAAGTGTAGTTGTGGATATAACAGTTGAAACAGTTAAAACTACATTGTAAATTCCTGAAGCTGTATATGTATGTGGTGGTGGTGTTTGGTTGCTGAATGAACCATTATCCCCAAAATCCCAATCCCAAAAATTTATAGAACCGTTCGGTAATGAATAATCATTATATTGAACTGGAGTACCCAAACAAATATTCATTGGACTGTAGCTAAACAGTGCAAGTGGACCTCTATACAACGCAATGGTGTCTTTTACAGAATCCACACATCCATGATTGCTTGTGGCATATAATGTAATGATATGGATTCCGGATGAATCAAATGTATGAATGGGATTTTTGATGGTATCAAAAGTGGAATTGTCGGAGTAGTTCCAACGCCAATGAGTAGCAGTTCCATTTACAACCGTAGTGGTATCATAAAAATTTATTGGGGCATTGCTGCATAATCCGGATGAAGTGAAACCTGCAACTGGTGTGCAAAATACAATAACCTGAAATGAATCGATGGCAACACAACCAAGGTTTGTAAAAACAGAATCGACGACCCAATGAGCGCCGCAAGTTTGGAATTGGTGCATTATGGAAATGCCGGTATCCAAGCCGATGGTGTCATCGAATTTCCATGATATCCTGTTGATGAAACCTGAAACGGTGGTTGAAGAATCAATTAGTGTAGTTAGGTTACCTAGGCAAATACTGTCTGCCCAGAAATGAACAATGGGGCCTTGATCTACATGGACATTTGCTGTTGCAGTATCTTTGCAGTTAGTGCCTGTGGTGGCTATTAAGGTAACTGTATAGTTACCTGGGTTGAGATAAGAATAAGACGGACTGCCTAAGGTTGACGTAGTAATCGGGGTTACGCCAAAATCCCAATAATAGGATGATGGAGTAATTAGATAATTGTCTGAAAAATTGACAGGGAAATTACCACAAATAAAGGATGGTGTATATTGAATTTGAGATCCTGAAGGATTTGAAATGATAATGGTTCTAAATAAGGTATCCTCACATCCATGAGCGGTATTGGTAACTATTAAGGTGTCATTATAGGAACCGACAGATGCATAATTATGAGTCGGTGTCATGACTGTGGTGTTGTTTCCATCACCAAAACCCCAATAATAACTCATCGGATCAGAACATGTGGAGGTATTGTTGAAAATAACAGGACTATTTACACAAGTTGATGAGATGGAAAATGAACTATTGGGTAATGCATAATAAATTACTGAACTGGAAAATGTAGATGTACAACCTCCTATACCTACAGTTAAAGTAACAGTATATTGTCCACTGGTATCATAAGAATGAGCGGGATTATTATTGGTACTTGTTGTGAGGTCGCCAAAATTCCAGAATCGATAGTTGATTATATTGGAGCTGTCAATCGATAAATTAATGAACCTGACAGAATCTACACAACCACCGATATAGGAGAAATTGGCTATTGCGCTATCGGCAATAATGTTTTGAGAATAAGAATCCGTACAACCATTGGTTGATACTATTGATAAAGTAACTGTATAAACTCCCGGATAGGAGTATGTATGTGATGGGTTTTGCAAGGTGGAGGTATTGCCATCGCCAAAACTCCAGGTTCTGTTGGAATCCATGTGTGGGTAGGTGGCATCAACAAATGAAAAAGTGTTGCTGCATGTAGTATGCGATAAAGTGAAAAGGGCGGTATCCTTGGGCAATACCGTGATGGTGTTGCAAGCCATATTGTTGTTTCCATTGGTATCTGTAGCGGAAAGAGTAACCATATATACTCCAGGTGTTGAGAATGTTATAGGTGGTGGATTGAACGAATTGGAAATGGAATAATTGGAACTGCAGTTATTCGGGAATGAAAATCTTGATAAGGTTCTTCCGATGCCACTTCCGTCCCAGTTCATGCTGAATACTCTAACCTTTGAACTGTCTTTGATTATTTTTAATCCTCTTGGGTCGTTAAAATACACTCCTGCGATTGGAGGGCTTAGGATAGGAGTGGGGTTGTTGATATCATTTCCAAAATCCAATTTGTATAAATTATTATTGTTGTGATTTACCAAGGCATATATGTTGCAACCTTCTTCAATCATATCAATCCCGGTAAATCTGGTACCGGCAATGGAGGCTATATAAGAATCGGTAGTGGT
>CAIWCG010000252.1 GCA_903911135.1 uncultured Bacteroidota bacterium | reverse complement strand
TCACCGACATTGACTTTAATTTTAACAGAAGGATACAAGTTGCGATGGTTGGTTTGATACTTTTTTCCTTGTTGATAATCGGCGGCGCAACGATATATTATATCATTAGCAATTACAATTCGCAACAATTCAAGCAGATCAGCGACAACATCACTTCGTTGCTGGTAAATATTGAAAGTGAAATAAACAACGAAAAGAACATTCATGTATTAAAAGATGAAATACTTCCTGGCCTTCCCAAGCCCGGAAACATTACCAATCTGGATTATAATATCTATGACAAAACTGGTGACCTTGTTTATTCAACACAACCTAAACTCATTGATGAAGGAATCATTTCGTCAAAGATAAATCCATTGGCTTACTTTGAACTTACATCAAATCTAAAGACACGATACATTCATAACGAACATCTCGGAAAATTGGATTACATTGCAGCCTATGAACCAATACGTAATCAGGATAACAAAATTATTGGCTATCTTGATCTGCCGTATTTTGCCAATCAAGCCGAATTGGACAATGAAATATCAAGTTTTTTAGTAACGCTAATTAATTTTTATGTGCTGCTCTGTGTCATGGCCATTACTCTTGCATTGCCATTGGCCAATAAAATAACCAAGCCGTTGCGTGATATCAGCAATGGACTTAGAGGCATCAAGTTGGGCCACCGAAATAAATTGATAGAGGTCAGAAGAAAAGATGAAATCGGTGACTTGGTGAATGAATACAATAGAATGGTGGAGGCCCTCGCAGTAAGTGCAGAAAAGTTGGCAAAATCTGAACGTGAAAGTGCATGGAGGGAAATGGCCAAACAAGTGGCTCACGAGATCAAAAACCCATTGACACCAATGAAACTAAGCATTCAGCATCTGGAGCGTGCATGGAGTAATGATCCTGAAAAAATGAAAGAAATGATCGCCAAAACTTCCAAAATATTGATTGAGCAGATAGATACTTTGGCAAACATTGCCACTGAGTTTTCAAACTTCGCCATGATGCCAAAGGTCAATTTCGAATTCATTGATTTGGCAGTAATAATCGAAAGCGTATATCATCTTTATAAAGAATCTGAAGGAATCAAGATTGTCTATTCAATATACCTTCCTGATAACCTTTCACAGGAGAATCGAAAGCTAAATGTATATGCAGATAAGGAACAGTTGATAAGGATATTTTCTAATCTGATCAAAAATGCAATTCAAGCTATTCCAGAGGATGTAAAGGGAATCATCAACATAACTTTGACCGAAGATCCAAGCAATTATATTGTATCAATTTCTGACAACGGAATCGGAATAAGAGATGAAGAAAAGGACAAGATTTTTGTTCCAAATTTTACAACCAAAACTACTGGCATGGGCTTGGGTTTGGCAATAGTTAAAAGCAGTATCGAAAATATAGATGGTAAGGTTTGGTTCGAGAGTAAATTGAATTATGGGACTACTTTTTTTGTAAGTTTGCCGAAGAAATTATAAGATTACATCTTCCAAACTACATATAAGGAAGTTGCCATAACAAACGCCCACAAAATTACCCCTTGAAGCAATGGCCTTGGGCCAATTTCTTTCATCGCTTTCAAACTGATTCCTGCCCCTATGAAATACAATGTAACCGATAATCCGACCTTTGCCACTACCACCAATTCCTTTGCATTGTTGGCCACCATTGGGATATAAGTTTTCAAGATGGAGGCTGCAATAAAGAACAAAATGAAAAGAGGGAATGACACCTTCTTCTTTTCGTTCTTAAATATAAATGAAGTGGCAAAAACCAGCGGGACAATCCACAATGCTCTCGCCAATTTCACCGTAGTGGCAATGTTCAATGCCTCATCACCATACTGTTTGGCAGCGCCTACTACGGAACTCGTATCGTGAATTGCAATGGCACACCAGATACCAAATTGCTGTTGAGTAAGACCCAAATAATGACCTATAGGTGGAAAGATGAACAAGGCAACGGCATTCAAGATGAAAACAGTGCCTATTGAAACGGATATCTGTTGATCATTGGCTTTTATTACCGGACTCACTGCAGCTATGGCACTGCCACCACAAATGGCTGTTCCGGAAGAAACGAGGTAAGAAGTTACGGTATTTACTTTTAATAATTTCCCTAATATGGTGCCAGCTGCAAGAGTGGTGATGATGGTTATGGAGGTATATAGTATTCCGCTTTGCCCGGCTTTCAGCACTTCATTGATATCCATTGCAAAGCCAAGTCCCACAACAGAAATCTGAAGTAAGTATTTTGTGTATTTCTTTGTAAGATGGATATATGGATTATATGCAAACAGCCCGATTATCAAGCCAAGCCCTAATGCATAGGCAGGAGGTAAATTCAGGACGATACAGGTTGACAACAATGAAATGAACAACAGTTTTATGACTGTCAGTTTGCCGTAAATTGTTTGATTCAGGAATTCTTGCATAGGATGTTAAGGCGGTAAATTTACATTTTTAAAATGATTTTGTATTTTTGCCCCATAAATATTGATACATAACCAACAAAAAATAACATGTTAGTAAAACAACTATACACCAACTGTTTGGCCGAAGCGGCCTATTATATTGAATCTGATGGCGAAGCGGCCATTATCGATCCCTTGAGAGAAACCACGCCATACCTTGAAATGTTACGTGAACAAGGGGTAAAGCTGAAGTATGTTTTCGAAACCCATTTCCATGCCGATTTCGTTTCAGGACACATTGATTTGGCTGCAAAGACAGGGGCAACGATAGTATATGGCCCGAAAGCCACAGCCTCCTACGAAGTCTATAATGCAAAAGACGAAGAAGTTTTTTCTATCGGCAAGGTTCAGATAAGAGCCCTCCATACCCCAGGTCATACCTTGGAGTCCACATGCTTTTTGTTGAGCGATGAAAACGGCAAGGATTACGCTCTCTTTTCTGGCGATACGCTCTTTGTCGGCGATGTAGGTCGCCCCGATTTATTGGATGGAATCATGACCAAAGAAGCACTTGCAGGCATGATGTACGACTCCTTGAACAACAAGATAAAACCACTCGCCGACGATGTAATTCTATATCCGGCCCATGGCCCCGGGTCAGCCTGCGGAAAGAATATCGGCAAAGAAACCTGGTCCACCATAGGCACACAGAAAGCCAGCAATTACGCCATGCAAACGATGACCAAAGAAGAGTTCATTGCCAAGGTAACCGCAGGTTTGGTACCTCCTCCAAATTACTTTTTCGAAGACGCACGAATCAACAAGCAAGGCTACGAAAACATCGACAAGGTCATCAGCACAAACAGCCGTGCATTGTCTGTTGACGATTTTAAAACCGAAGTCACAAATGGTGCTCAAATCCTTGACACACGCCATCAAGACAACTTTGAAAAGGGATTTATCTATAACTCCATAAACATCGGCCTCGACGGCACTTTCGCCGTCTGGGTAGGCACCATCATCAATATCCATCAGCCATTGGTACTCGTCACCGATGCAGGAAAAGAATCCGAAACCATCCTTCGCCTGGCACGAGTAGGCTATGAAAAAGTCATCGGATACCTCGCCAATGGAATCCAGTCCTGGATAGATGCAGGCAATCCAACAGAAGCCATTACCTCCATCGAACCCGAACAATTGGCAGCCCATGCCGAAAAAGAAAATGAAACAATTCTCGACGTCCGCCGAATCACCGAAGCCGAATCAGGACACGTAAAAGGAGCCACCGTTCTCGCCCTAAACGACTTTTCAAAAGACCTCTCCACACTCGATAAAAACCAAACCTACTACATCCATTGCGCAGGCGGCTACCGCTCCATGATAGCCTCCTCCATCCTCAAGGCAAACGGATTCAAAAACATCATCAATGTCCACGGAGGCTGGGGGAAAATCAAAATCACAAACATCCCAATCGCCACCGGAACACCCGCAAATCTCATCCACGAATAAACCCCAAATACCCCATTTCCATGCAAGATTTCGACACCCTCATCAGCACCAATCGCCCCGTGCTCGTCGATTTCTACGCCACCTGGTGCGACCCATGCAAATGGCTCATCCCCATTCTCGCCGACGTCGAAAAATCCCTCATCAACCAAGCCACCATCATCAAAATCGACATCGAACAAAACGAAAACCTCAAGCAAATATACCAAATCCAAAGCGTCCCCACCCTCATCCTTTTCAAAAACCAAACCATCCTCTGGCGCATGAACGGCTTCAAAACAGCCCCCGAACTCACCCAAATAATCCAACAATTCCTCTAAATCCCACCCACTCCTAATTTATATTTCCTAATTCTTTCAAGGAGCCTATGCCCGCTTCTCGTCCCATCTACGTCCCGCTATCCGCTATAGCCGCTGCTCCCCATTACCGACACAAAGCAGCGGGCTGCCGCTACTATCGGGGCTATGACCGATGGCAGGTCGCTCGAAAC
>CAIWCG010000251.1 GCA_903911135.1 uncultured Bacteroidota bacterium | reverse complement strand
TGCTTCTTATCTTCTTTTGATAGTGGATTTCTTTTTGTGTTTTTCTTTGGTAATTGAGACTTGCTATGGAGTTTCATTAATCCCTGATAGCCGCTATCAGCAAGTATTTTAATCGATTCTTTTACGCGTACTTTACTGTTTTTGAAGAGGTGAAAGTCATGTCTTCTTCCTTTTCCAACAGTTGTGCAAATGATTCTGCCCGTTCTTTCATCTATTACTAACTGACTTTTTAGAGAATGCTTCTTCTTTTTCCCTGAATAGTACTTCCGCTGTTTTTTTAGGACGTTCAATCGGATGCTCGCTTACATCAACTACTACGCCCCCCCATTTTACATCACTTTTTATTAACCACTTTTCCAACGTTGTGATGATCCGACAACACGGGGCTTCACTAATATTATGGCTAACTGCAATATGTGCAAAAGTCCGATATTCCCTATAATTCATCAACAGCATCAAGACCTTGTCCCTCCAATTGAGTTTTTCTTTCGGACCTCGTTTCGTGCCTTTGCCTTTCTTTGTTTGAAGTTGACTAATTCGTTTTGATTCAGCAACCATTTTTTCAAAGGTGGCTGGAGGAACACCAACTAATCGTTTGAACTGTTCCGGGTGGAGTTTTTTTAATGTATTCCATTTCATGGAGCAAAATTATAAGTAAGTTGCTCCCAAATGCCCGTTGATATGTGTTTTTCACAAACTATTCGATGTTAATTATGAAAGAGGTCTAATATTTCAATAATTGGAGCCATTAGCCCCAATTTTTAATTACTGAAAAGGTAAAACCAAAACTATGTATCCGATTGGCCTTTTTAAACCTAAAAATCCCAAACTCATACATGGGATTGACCTTTTTAAGCTAAATAATCCCAAACTCATACATGGGATTGACCTTTTTAATGCTAAAAATACCAAACTCATACATGGGATTGACCTTTTTAAACCTAAAAATACCAAACTCATACATGGGATTGGCATTTTTAAGGTTTTGGACGGTTTCTTCTGGCAGCGAGGATGGATTTGGGATAATTTATCCTCACCTCCCCCAAAAAAGCATACTATATATAGGTATGTTTTTTTTGGTTGAGTTTTTAATGATGGATTATTTATAATGCTGATGAAAGCTGTTTCGAGCAACCTGCCGTCAAAACATAGCCCCGATAGTAGCGGCAGCCCGCTGCTTTGTGTCGGGTTTGGGGATGCAGCGGCTACAGCGGATAGCGGGACGCAGATGGGACGAGAAGAACACATAGGCTCCAAAAAAGAATTAGGAATTAGAAATTAGGAGGGTGGAAGGGATGCTTCGTACATCAAACTTCTTTTCCTAATTTTGCAACAAAAAAAGAATATGGATAATTTTGGTATTGCAGTGCATGGAGGCGCAGGTACGTTGAGTGCCGTGGAAATGACGCCTCAAGAAGAAATCATTTATCGTAAGGCATTGGAAACCGCTACCATGGCGGGTTATAATGTGTTGGTAAAGGGCGGAAGTTCTGTGGAGGCGGTAGAAGCTGCCGTTATGGCATTGGAAAACGAGCCTTTGTTTAATGCCGGTAGAGGTGCGGTTTACACCAACAGTGGCAAGCATGAAATGGATTCTTGCATTATGGATGGGAATACGCTGAAGGCAGGTGCCATTACTGGAATCAACAATGTAAAGAATCCGGTTTCGTTGGCGAGGACAATCATGGAGCAGTCGGAATATGTTTTTCTTTCGGGAAAAGGTGCGGAGGATTTTGCACATAAGATGGGACTTGCATTTGAACCTGATGAATATTTCCATACGGAGTTAAGACATGGTCAGTGGCTTGCTGTAAAGGATACGGAAGAGGTTTTGTTGGATCATAAAAAGGTGACGAAATTCGGGACGGTAGGAGCGGTGGCATTGGATGTTCATGGCAATATTGCAGCAGCAACTTCTACCGGAGGCATGACGAATAAACGCTACGGACGTATTGGCGACAGCCCGATAGTAGGCGCAGGGACTTATGCAAAAAACAATACTTGTGGGATATCTTGTACAGGTCATGGTGAGTATTTTATAAGAGCTGTGGTGGCGCATAATATTTCCTGTTTGATGGAATACAAAGGGCTTTCGTTGAAGGAGGCATGTAACAAGGTGGTAATGGAAGATTTGGTGAAGATGGGCGGAGAAGGTGGATTGATTGCGATAGATTCTCAAGGAAACATGGAATTGGTGTTTAATTCGGAGGGAATGTATAGAGGATGGAAAAAGAATGGAGAAGAACTGCAAACAGGTATTTACTAAGGAATAATGGAAATGTTGAAGATAAAGAACTTTATCAATGGCCAATTAGTTGAACCGAAATCGGGTGATTATATTGACAATTATGATCCATCGAAAGGAGCAGTATATTCCTTGATTCCTGATTCGGATGAACGAGATGTTAACCTTGCCGTTGATGCAGCTTTAGAGGCATTCAAGACCTGGTCGGTGATGCCAGCAGAAGAGCGGTCTAGGATATTGATAAACATTTCGAGAGGTATAGAAAACAAGAACAGGGAACTTGCAATTGCAGAATCTGTAGATAACGGGAAACCATTGTGGCTGGCAGAGAAAATGGATATTCCAAGGGCTGCTGCGAACTTTAATTTCTATGCAACAGGCATATTGCACTTTGCATCGGAAACACACAGCATGGAAGATTCGGCATTGAATTATACTTTAAGAAATCCCATCGGAGTAGTGGGCTGCATTTCACCATGGAACCTTCCATTGTATTTGTTCACCTGGAAGATTGCTCCAGCTTTGGCAGCGGGAAACACTGTTGTTGCGAAGCCTTCTGAAATTACTCCAATGACAGCTTATCTATTATCAGAAATATGTATTGAAGCGGGTTTGCCACCCGGAGTTTTGAACATTGTTCATGGCTATGGACACAAGGTAGGTTCGGCAATGACTGTACATGCTGATGTTCCTGTCATATCCTTTACTGGAGGTACAAAGACTGGCGAAACTATAGCGAAAATTGCAGCACCGATGTTCAAGAAACTTTCATTGGAATTAGGAGGGAAGAATCCAAACATTGTTTTTGCTGATTGTGATTTGGAATTGGCCGTGAAGACTTCTGTTCGTGCCGCTTTTACCAACCAAGGAGAGATATGTCTTTGTGGTTCGAGGATATTCGTGGAGAGAAGCATCTATGATCCATTCAAAGAGAAGTTCATTAACGAATCGAAGAAGATGATCGTTGGTCCGCCAGATGATCCGAAGACCAAAGTAGGAGCCATCGTTTCGAAACAACACTACGACAAGATTCTACATTATATTCATCTTGCACAAGAAGAAGGCGGAACTATTTTAGCAGGTGGCAAGGCTGTTCATCTTGATGGACTATGTAAGGATGGATGGTTCATTACTCCAACGATTATTGAGAATTTGCCTTATGATTGCAGAACAAACCAAGAGGAGATTTTTGGACCTGTTGTTACCATGATGCCATTCGATACAGAAGACGAGGTACTGAAGTATGCCAATAGCACCAAGTATGGTCTTGCAGCATTATTATTTACAAATAATCTCAACAAGGCACATCGTATTGCATCGAAAATAGAGAGTGGTATTGTATGGGTGAACTGCTGGTTGCTGCGCGACTTGCGAACACCATTCGGCGGGATGAAACAGTCTGGCGTTGGTAGAGAAGGTGGTTTTGAAGCCTTGAAATTCTTTACGGAAGAAAAAAACATCTGCATAAAATTTTAAAAGAATAACCACTTGAAACTATTAGATAGAAAGCAAACAGTCTTCATTTTTGGCTTGGCGATAATTCTCATCACCATCAACTTTGTGATATCTATCTATAGCACCATTCACTTGTTGAGCATACCTGATTATGTCTCTAATTCTCATCTTGTGATTTATGATTTGGAAGCAACAAAATCGGAATTGAAGGAAGCTGAAAACACTGCTAACTCCTACACCATAACAGGTGATGACGACTACTTGATTCCATACAATAATTCCATCACTCACATCAACAACCATCTTTCCGAAGTAAGAAAAGCGATAGATGATATAGCTAATGTGAAAGGTAAGATTGATACCTTGTCTCAAAAAGTTGCGGATAAGATAAAGGACTTAAACAATGCAATTACCATTCGGCAAGAGGATGATGATTATGTTGCGGCGGAAGAGTTTCTTTCATCGGATGATCTAAAGCAAGACACAGAAGACATAGACGCACAGATAAAATATCTTCAGGCTTATGAGAAGGACCTTTACGAAACTCTTGATGCCCATGTAAAGGAAGCCAAGAACCGCGCTATTCGTACGTTTATCATTGCTGTCAGTTCTATGGCAGTGTTGTTGTTCATCGTATATTTCCAATTTATAGAACGCGAACAAAAGATCAGGACTGAAAAGGCAAAACGTGAAATCGAGAATAGATTTCAAACCATCATCGAACATAGTTCTGATGTAATCATGTTGGTGGAAGCGGACGGAAAACTGCTGTATGTGGGGCCTTCCATTACAGACCATCTAGGATATTCCGTTGATGAAAGTTATGGTTTGCTGGTTTTCGATTTGATACATAAGCAAGAACAATTCAAGGCTCGAAGATTGTTCAAGGAGATGCTTGATAAACCCGGAGACTTGTTCCCATTTCTATTTCGCATTGTGCACAAAGACACTTCCTGGAGTTGGATGGAGGGTGTGGCTGTCAACCTGATAAACAACTTGAACCTGAAAGCCATCGTGCTGAACCTGCGTGATGTAAGCGAACGCATAAAATATGAAGAGGAACTTAATCAGTCGAAGGTGGAGATAGAGGGCTTGTACAACCATGCTCCATGCGGATATTATTCCATCAACAAGGATTTTGTTTTCGTAAAAATAAATGACACCATGCTAAGTTGGATAGGCCATACCAGAGATGAAGTCATTGGCAAGATGAAGATAACTGACTTGATTCATCCTACTTATCTACCGATGATATTTAGCAGCATTGATACTTTCATAAAGCAGGGATACATCAAAAATTTGAAGTTCGACATTGTGAGAAAGGATGGAGGCACATTGCCCGTGTTGCTTAATTCAACTATCATTCACGATGGCAATGGAAACATTGTGGTCACCCGATCTACGCTAATAGACAACACCAAATATCGCGGTGAAACAACTGGATAGGAGGACGAAAAGAAATCCATTCTAAATCATTCTGTTATTAACATTGGCTCGTGGATAAGTTTCGAGCATGCGATGTTGCATGCGAAACCGGAAGTATTAATTTTGCACTGTTTTGTAGTAATAGTGTTATTTATTTGTAATCAGAAGCCTGCCTCCCCCCTTTGGCAGGTTTTTGATTTTTTAGGCCAATCTATGATTCTTATGCATCATTCCATCATCATCTTGCCCATGCCAAGAACGGTTGGTCCATCATCCATAAGTTTATAGAAATACATGCCGCTGGGCAAGTTGTTTCTGTTTATGGTGATGCTGGTAGAAGTACCCACAAAGATATTTCGAACCTCTTGGCCAAGAAGATTATAAACCGATAAGGTCTTATAATTTCCATTATTGATGCCTTGAAAGGTAAGCATGGCTTGGGTGGTGAAGGGATTGGGGGAAAGGGAGATTTGAGATGAACTAAATTCAGGTTCTTTAATACCAGTATAAACATAATCACAAGCAATAGTAGTATCAAAAATATAACTGCCAATTATTGAATCTTCATAACACCTGATTGGTCCAGGAAAAGTTCCATCACATGCTCCATAATACCAACTAAACATATCCCATACATCACCGATATATTCAATAATTACACTATTCTGTTGCCAAGGAATCCATGTCATATTTGAAGTTAGATACCGAACATATAATTTTCTAAGGACGAAAGTATTAATGGTAATTGATGAAATGGAATCAACAATTATAGTAATGGAATCATGGCTAGGAAAATTCCCAGGATAGACAACAAATGAATCCCCAACATTTGCATAAAATTATAAAGCATCTGAAATGAATGGCGAGAGGTATCGTAAAAAAATACTTTACCGCTATCCGAATACATGAATTCTTTTGGTTCCCTTAAATCACAACCAATTTCGTTTTTTAAGAGAATCTTGCATTGTTTGCTTTGTATTATCGTATCCCCAACAGATCTGATTTTGAAGGTATCTATTAATGGAGACATAAAATGCCATTGCGAATAAGTCCATGTTGCACCCGTAGGAGCAAATGTTTGAGCATTGGCACCAAATCCCACCAAGCCAAGAATCAATACCAGTAGCAGTTTTCGTGTTTTCATGTCTTTAAGTTTTTATTTAAGGAACAAAATTAAGAAATATTTTCAAGAATCCAAGGTTTTGAGATGGGTTGGGGAACCTACAGGGGCTTTTCATAATCATCAATAATAGCAGAAAGCCGCGTAAAATAAGCCTTTCTTAAAGTTTAATGGTCTTGCGA
>CAIWCG010000250.1 GCA_903911135.1 uncultured Bacteroidota bacterium | reverse complement strand
TGATGAAAGCTGTTTCGATGCTGCTGCCATGGAGGCATAGCCCCGATAGTAGCGGCAGCCCGCTGCTTGGTGTCGGGTTTGGGGATGCAGCGGCTACAGCGGATAGCGGGACTGGCCATGATGACGAGTGCCTGCCATAGGCTTCAAATGAAAAGTATGATTTGGCTAAAATAATTCCATCCTTTTATGATAGCTACTCTTTGGGAGCTGCAATATAAGGATGATGAATCTGATATGGAGGGTGAAGAAATAGGCAATAATTCGTGGAATGGATAATATCTTTGCTTTTTTGCAGTTTTGCATCAAAATAAAATTAAAACATGAACTATAAAATACTTGGAAACACCGGGATGAAGGTGTCGGAACTGTGCCTGGGCACGATGACTTTTGGCGGCAAGGGATACTTTGCCCAGATAGGGAAATTGGAACAGAAAATAGTGGATGATTTGGTAAAGAAATCGATGGATGGGGGGATTAATTTTATTGATACCGCCAATGTTTATTCGGAAGGATTGTCGGAGGAAATGACCGGCAAAGCGATTCGGAATCTTGGCTTGAACAGGGATGAGTTGGTGATAGCTACCAAGGTGCGTGGCAAAATGGCGAATGACCCGAATGGTTCGGGCCTTAGCAGAAAGCATATCCTGCAACAGGTGGATGCGAGCCTGAAGCGGCTGAACATGGATTATATCGATTTATATCAGATTCATGGATTTGATGAACTGACACCTATGGAAGAAACCATGGATACGCTTGACATGCTTGTGAAAAATGGCAAGGTGCGGTATGTAGGCTGCAGCAATTTGGCTGCTTGGCATATCATGAAAGCAAACAGTTATGCGCACTATAATCGCCTGGCAGAATTTGTTTCCTTGCAGGCTTATTACACTTTGGCAGGGCGTGATTTGGAGCGTGAACTGGTGCCGTTATTGAAGGACCAAAAGATTGGACTGATGGTTTGGAGCCCTCTTGCGGGTGGTCTTCTTAGCGGAAAATACAAGCGAAATGCTGATGGTCCTGAAAATTCAAGAAGAAATAATTTTGATTTTCCACCTGTAAACAAGGATAAGGCATTCGACATCATTGATGTATTGGAACCTATGGCACAAGAAAAACAAGCTACAGTGGCTCAATTGGCCTTGGCTTGGCTGCTCCATCAATCGGTTGTTTCTTCAGTCATCATTGGCGTTAAGGATGTAAATCAATTGGAGGATAATCTTCAATCAACGAATATAAAATTCAATGAGGCAGAACTTAAAGTCTTGGATGAGGTGAGCAAGCTGGCTTCGGAATATCCTGCCTGGATGCTTGAAAGACAAGGCGGAGATAGAAGACGGCAATAATTATTGCCATCCATTATTAGGCTACGGAAACTATTTGTTGTCATAAAAGAAAAATCCTTTTATGATAGCTACCCTTTGGGAGCTGCAATAAAAGGATGAGGAATCAGCTGTGGAAGGTGAAGAAATAGTTGGCTAGGAAATTCCAGACCATGACGATGAATACGGCCATAAGTTTGGAGACGTAGAAATGCTTTTCGGCCCAACCATGTAAAATGTATATGACAATTAGACTGATGAGCAGGCCAACAACCGAAACGCCTATGAACATGGTGTATTCGGTGAGGATTTGCGGGTTATGGGATTGGAATGTCCAAGTACGGTTGAGAAAATAGTTGGATGTGGCGGCGATGGCAAATGCGATGGCGCTGGAGAGGTATTTTTGCCATTTTGCCTTTTCCTTGAGAAGATAGGTGAGGCCGAAATCGAGAATGAAACCGGTGCAGCCTACAACGCCGAAACGGAATATCTTGTGGAGGAGCTCGTCGGGTATGCCTAGCATTGGGAAGTGGATTTAATGGATAATAAAAACAGCCTGACCTGAATGAATGCCCAGATGATGACTGCAGGCAAAGCCTTCAGTGCGTAAGGAACGATATAGTTTTGGCGAATCATTTTTGGAAATATGTCGGTAGGGGATAAAGAGGTGAACAAGATTGCAAAGATGATTAAAAATATGGAAATGGGTGTTGTTCTATCTGACACAAACCAAATGGCCATGCCTGACAATGCGATGATGAAGGTAGGAGATTCGGCTCGGTGATTGAAGATGATGACCCATATCATGATGGAAGAAAGGTAGAGGGTTCTGTATAGGATGTTTTGGTAAGACTTGATGAAGATGAGGGGCAAGAAAAGAAGGATGCCGCCAATGAGCTGAACCATCATTTTGGAGACATCGATGCTGAACCAGGAGTGAATGATGCCCATAACAGATAATCCGATGGAGGCACTTTGGTCTTGGGCGAGCATGGTTCCCCAGCTTTTGTAAAGCAGCATCAACTGATCGAAGGAGATGGTGAACAAGGGTAGCAGGAAGAAAACCACACCCCAAAAGGCAATATACAAGATTGCTTTGAACTTATCGGGATGGAATAAAAACAGGATGATGGCCACTGCACCGAAGAGTTTGATATAAACTGAAAGAACGAGACAAAGGGCGGCAAGGAACATGTTCTTTCGTTCGAGGAGGGTGAAGGTAAAAATCATCAGAGCGGCTACCAGCGCATTGCTTTGGCAGTTTTGAATGGAAGTGAGGAGTTCCACGAATAATATCCAAAAGAGGATGGCCTTTTTGTTGTCAGTAAGGGATAAGGATTTAATGGCGAAGAAGAGCAACAGGGTGTTCAGCAGATTCCAAACCACGACACCGATGATGATGGGCATGGCTGCCATGGGAGCGATGATGAGGGCAAAGGCCGGACTGTATTTGAAGAGGTCTATATCCATGTTTTCCCAATGCTGCGGGGCGTAGATGTCCAGATAATTGATGAGATTGAAGAAGGAATTCTTGAAGATCAGGAAATTCTTGATGTGGTCGAGGCCCAGAGAGTATTTCTGCAACGAAACTCCTATCGTTACGAGAATGAGAAACCAAAAAAGGAATTTAATGTTTAGGAGGAATCGGAGTTTATCCATAACCGGGTGGTTATTTACCCTTTTCTTTGTATTCCTTGTTCAATCCTTCGAGCAATGATTTGGTGATATCGAGGCTATCGTTTGCGAATAATATTCCGCCGCCTTTGGTGTATCCCAAGACATAGTTGTAGCTCTTTCCGCCGACATTCCTTTTGAGATAATCGCGGATGGCGGAGAATAATTTATCGTCTATCTCCTGGCCTTTTTGAGACAGTTCGGAGCTCAATTGCTGTTTGTATTCCATCAATGCCTGTTCTTTTTGTTTCAAAGACTTTTCGGTGGCGTCAATCTGGTTTGGGGTGAGGCTCTTTACATTGTTTTGGAATTGTTTCACTTCGTTTTGGAAGGCCTCACCTTTTGCTTCGAAGTCGGCTTCGGCTTTGGTGTGACGGTCGTCGAGTTCCTTCTTTGCTTCTTTGATGAATTCGTAATTTTCGAGGAGGGAATCGGAGTTGACAAAGACTATTTGGGAAGGTTTTTTGGAGTCGAGGCTGTTGCCGGATTTGCTATGGGAGAAATGAAGGTAATACAAGATGCCAACGGCAATTACCAACACCACATTCAATATCAAGGATAGATTTTTCATTCTTTTATTCTTTTTTATGAGGGGGCAAAGTTAGAAATTATCAACTATAATCATCCACCCACTTGTTTATAGCCCTCCACAATCCATAATTTAAATTTTTTGAAGCCTATGGGTTCTTCTCGTCCCATCTGCGTCCCGCTATCCGCTGTAGCCGCTGCTTGCCCATTGCCGATACAAAGCAGCGGGCTGCCGCTACTATCGGGGCTAGTTTTGACGGCAGGTTGCCTCGAAACAGCCTTGAAGACAGGGATTTAAAATTTCTTCCAACCATATTTAATGAATAATCACTGCAAAACAGGTTTAGAATCGTTTTGCCAAACGGTACCGTTACGACCTCGAACGGTACCGTTACGACCTCGAACGGTACCGTTTAAACCTCAAACGGTACCGTTTCGACCTCAAACGGTACCGTTTGAACCTCAAACGGTACCGTTACGACCCCAAACGGTACCGTTGCGACCTCTAACGGTACCGTTTGAACCTCAAACGGTATCGTTAGCGGTTTGGAACATTACTAAAGTTCAAAACGTTGGTAATTTTTAGTTAAATAAGGGGTGGGCTGCGGCGAAAAGGCAAAGCCTTTT
>CAIWCG010000249.1 GCA_903911135.1 uncultured Bacteroidota bacterium | reverse complement strand
GCTTGTCAGGTATTAAAATAGTCTTTAACCCTAGTTAAATGCCTCAACTTTACCAAAGTTCCAAACTTCGGTAAAGTTTGCTTAGCTATCTAGGCAAAGTCATTTCGAAGCTGCTGCCATCAAAGCATAGCCCCGATAGTAGCGGCAGCCCGCTGCCTTGTGTCGGAAATGGGCTGGCAGCGGCTACAGCGGATAGCGGGACGCACCTTGATACGAGAAGAAAACATAGGCTCCAAGAAATTATAAATTATGGATTATTAATTATAAATGGGTAGGGGAGAAAGGTGGGTGGAAATGGCGGTGTTGGTGATTGATGAAATGATTTTTATATTTGCCGCCTTTGATGGATATTACAAATACAAAACTATGGCAGATAAAGGGGATTTAGAGGGCTTATTGGTGGGAGGCAGGTTTTTGGATGTTGTATGGATGTGGGGTGGATTTAACAATAATTTGTCTTTTTAGTCGTTTCTGAAACTTGTATATTTGCCAATAACACCTAATGCATAAACCGCCACAGTCGAAAAGGAATTTTGTGAATTCATCGGGGATGAAGACATTGGGTTCTTTCTTTTTTATAATTTCCTGCAGTTTTCTGTTTCTGTCGATGATATCGGGTGCCCATCCGAAGTTTTTCATCTATCCCGAACGCACTTACGGTCCTGAACCGATAGACACCACCAAAAAGGATACCTTGAAACCCATCAAGCTTAAATATCCGTTCAAGGACAGCTACAGCACCGATCTGTCGTCGGGCAGAGATTCGAGCGGCTTGTATCTTCATAATCCTTCGAACGTGAAGACGACGATAGAGTATGATCCTGAATATAGGGAATACGACATCAACCAAAGCATCGGAAACATGTATTACAGAAATCCTGACTACATGACTTTCGATGAATACATGGACTATACCGAGAAGCAGCAGTTGAGGAACTATTGGAAGCAGAAGACTACGGATGAGATGAAAACCAAGCAACAGGGCTGGAATCCGAAACTGTATATCAACAATGCCATCTTCGACCGCATCTTTGGAGGAAACACCATCGACATCAAGCCACAGGGTTCTGCCGAATTGACTTTTGCCTATAACCGTTCTCATAATGATAATCCTGCCTTGCCTTTGACCCAAAGAACAGTTAGCACCTTCGATTTCAATGAGAAAATCCAGATGAACGTTACCGCTTTGATAGGGGAGAAGATGAAAATGGCGGTCAATTATAATACGGAGGCTACGTTCGACTTTGAGAACAAGATGAAGCTGGAATATACCGGCAAGGAGGATGAAATCATCAAGAAGATAGAAGCCGGAAACATCACACTGCCATTGAATAACTCCTTGATTACCGGCAGCCAGACCTTATTTGGTTTGAAGACAGCCTTGCAATTCGGTAGATTGACCGTTACCGCATTGTTGTCTCAACAAAAAGGACAAACCAATACCATCAAGGTTCAGGGCGGTGCCCAAACCAGCAACTTTTCTCTAAAGGCCGATCAGTATGAAGCAAACAAGCATTTCTTCCTGGCGCAATACTTTCATGATAACTTCGATAAGGAATTGGCTCATACTCCCATTATCTCTTCCTCAATCAATATCACCAAGATTGAAGTTTGGGTTACCAACAGAAACGGTGCCGTTGAAAATACCAGGAACATCATCGCCTTCATGGACATTGCTGAACCACATCCTTATAATACTACATTCATACACCCAGGTTCTTCTATCTTGCCAGATAATAAATTAGGTAATGACTTGTATAATCAGATAGTATCTTCTCCTACACTAGATAGTGTAAGAAATATCAATAAGGTAGATGCAACCTTGGCAGGTGGTATCCCTTCTATGGCTGGCGATGTAGATTATGATAAGGTGGAACATGCGAGAAAATTACAACCTACTGAATATACCTTTAATAGACAATTAGGATATATTTCCTTGAATCAAGCATTAAACCCTGATGAGGTTTTGGCCGTAGCTTTTGAGTATCAGGCAATTGGAAATAGCCAAACCTATAAAGTAGGTGAGTTGACAACAGATGGAATCTCTGCCCCAAATGGCTTGATTGTAAAATTGTTGAAAAGCCAGAATTCCAACCCTAAAGTTCCTACTTGGAAGCTGATGATGAAGAATATCTATTCGTTAGGTGCTTATCAGATATCCCCTACAAATTTCAGATTGAACGTTTTATATTTGAATGATGGAACAGGAACGAAGATCAATTTTATTCCTGCGGGACAAAATTTAAATGCAGTTCCATTATTGACAGTTTTGAATCTTGACCGGTTAAATACAAACAGAGATCAACAGCCAGATGGTGTTTTCGATTTTATAGATGGAGTGACCATTAACGCTGCAAATGGTAGATTGATATTCCCTGAAGCAGAGCCTTTTGGAAGGTTTTTAAGAAGCAAGTTTCTTTCAACTGAACAACTCTTGGCAAACAAATATGTTTATCAGGCACTATACGATTCAACTAGGATTTCAGCTCAACAGTTGCCAGAATTAGACAAATTCTATCTGGAAGGTAGTTATCAAAGTTCAAACAGTTCTGAAATTTCATTGAATTCGTTGAACGTTCCCCAAGGTTCAGTATCTGTTACTGCTGGAGGAGTAAAATTGACTGAAAATGTGGATTACACGGTTGACTATACATTAGGAAGATTAAAAATAATTAATTCTGGAATACTTGCATCAGGAACACCAATAAGTATTAATGTTGAAAGCAATTCATTGTTTAACATTCAATCTAAAACTCTTTGGGGAACACGTTTGGATTATAAATTTTCCAATGATTTTGCTTTAGGCGGTACTTTTTTACATTTAAGTGAACGTCCACTTACCCAAAAAGTAAGCATTTCTGAAGAGCCAATCAGCAATTCGATTTACGGTTTTGATTGGACCTATAAAACTGATTCGAGGTTCCTAACCAAATTAGTTGATAAAATACCATTCATTCATACCAAAGAAACTTCAAACATTACTTTTCAAGGGGAATTTGCTAAACTTATCCCTGGTCACTCCAGCGATATAGGAAGTGCAGGAAATGCCTATATTGATGATTTTGAAGGAAGTTCAACCCCAATTGATATTAAGAATGTTGGAACTTGGTATATGGCAAGTGTACCTCAAGGCCAACCACGATTATTTCCTGAGGCAAGTTTATCGAACAATCTTGCATATGGATATAACAGAGCAAGGTTTAACTGGTACACAATTGATCCGTTGTTTGTTAACAACAATAGTTTAACTCCATCCTATATTTCAAGCAATAGTAATATTCAGTCAAATCATTTTGTACGTTCTGTCTTGGAAACTGAAATTTTTCCAAATGAAACGCCTGCCAATGGTTTACCAACAACTCTTACAGTTATGAATGTTGGATTCTATCCAGAACAAAAGGGACCATATAATTATGTTGTCAACGATACTTCGGTAGCAAGGGGAATAGATGCTTATGGCAATCTGACTGAACCAAAAACTAGATGGGGTGGAATTATGCGAAAGATTGAAACAAATGATTTTGAAGCTTCAAACATTGATTTTTTGGAATTTTGGATGATGGATCCATATACTTATGGCCCTGATTCAGCAGGAAGTGGAGACTTATATTTTGATTTGGGAGATATTTCAGAGGATATTTTGCGAGATGGTTACAAAAGCTACGAAAATGGGTTACCTGCTGATGGTAGCAATACAAATATGGATGTTACCTCTTCTGTTTGGGGAGCTGTTCCAGCAGTGCAGGCTGTGGTAAATGCTTTTTCAAGCGATCAGAATGCCCGTCAATATCAAGATGTTGGTTTAGATGGATTATCAGATTCAAAAGAACAAGCCTTTTTCACTAAATACCTTGATAGTATTGCCAATAAATATGGAACAAACTCGGTTGCCTATCAAAATGCTTTAAAAGATCCTTCAAATGATGATTACCATTATTATATGGGATCTGATTATGATAATGCTTCTCTCCCTATACTTGACCGGTATAAGCAATACAATGGATTGGAGGGAAATTCATCTATTTCTTCAGGTACCTACCCAACATCTGAAACCAATATTCCTGATGGAGAGGATATCAATAGAGATAATACCATGAGTACTTACGAGAATTATTATCAATATCATGTATCGTTGAGACCTGGAATGGTTGGTACCAATTACATTACTGATAAGGTTACAGCAAGTGTAACTCTGGCCAATGGAACTCAATCCTCCGTTAATTGGTACCAGTTCAAAATACCGATTCGTAATCCGGAACAAACAGTAGGGGCTATCGAAGATTTTAATTCTATTCGTTTTATAAGAATGTTCATGAAGAACTTCAATAAGGATATCATTTTACGTTTCGGTTATCTGCAATTGGTTCGTGATGATTGGAGAAAATACGAATATTCCTTGTTGCATCCGGGTGAATATATAAGAACATCGCATTCTGGAACTGTTTTTAATGTAGGTACAGTAAGTTTAAATGAAAATGGAACAAGGTCTCCAATACCTTATGTTTTACCACCAAATATTCAGCAACAAGTAAATATTGCAACTACTAATTTGCAGAAACTTAATGAAAAATCCCTCGACCTTAAAGTTTGTGGTTTGGCTGATGGTGATGCGAGGGCTGCTTATAAAAATATGTCTTTTGATGTTCGTAATTATGGTCGAATTCAAATGTTTGTTCATGCAGAAGCTTTTGATAACCAACCAATACACGATGGGGACCTTACAGTATTTGTTCGATTCGGAACTGATTTTACAGATAACTATTATGAATATGAACTTCCATTACGTATTACTGCTCCAAATACAAGTACTGATACATATATTTGGCCAGCAGAAAACGATTTGAATATTTTGATTACCGACCTTCAGAAGGCAAAACAAAAAAGAAATTCTTTGAATTGGTCAATAAACACGGAGTTTGTTTTTCCTGACCCTGGTAATGGTAAAAATAAGATTAGGGTAAAAGGTAATCCAACACTAAGTGGGGTCAAAACGGTTATGATAGGGCTTAGAAACCCTAAGAAGGACCCTTCTAATCCTAATGACGACGGGTTGTCTAAGTGTGCTGAAGTTTGGGTAGATGAACTCCGTTTGACAGATTTTGTTGAAAGTGGTGGATGGGCTGCAAATACTAGAGTCACTGCAAAACTTGCAGACCTTGGAACAGTAACCGTGGCTGCAAGCAAAAAGACTTTTGGTTTCGGTAGCATCGACCAAAAGTTGGATCAATTGAGCAAGGATGATATTACAACGATAGATGCTTCCGCTTCAGTAGAACTCGGTAAATTCCTTCCTGCCAGTACCGGAATCCACATTCCAATGTATGTCGGCTACTCTCAAATAATCGATATGCCGAAATATGATCCCAATGACCCGGATATCTTGCTTCAAAATTCCATTGATGCTGCTAGTACCATAAGTACCTTTAAAGGTGATTCCGTAAAATTAGTTTCAGAAGATCTGACTACTAGAAAGAGCATTAATTTTACTAATGTAAAGAAAACAAAGGTAGGTAGTAAATCGAAAGCTCATGTTTATGATATTGAGAATTTGTCCCTTTCCTATGCCTATTCCGAAATGAATCATTCCAATTATATCATTGACCATGATTTACTTAAGGATTACAAAGGTGCAATAGCCTATAACTTTAATGATAACCCAAAGAATGTGACTCCGTTCAGCAAGGTTGCTGCTTTCCAACCAAAATACTTTAGGCTGCTAAAGGACTTCAACTTCTATTACATGCCTTCGAGTCTTGGTTTCAGAACAGATGTCGATCGATCATATGAGGAAACACAGCTAAGAAACACAACAGGAATGGATTTTCAGTTGCCTTTGACTTTCAATAAGAACTTCATAATGAATCGTACTTATGACTTGAAGTTCGATTTCACCAAGTCCCTTAAATTTGACTTTACCGCCGTAAATAATTCAAGGGTAGATGAACCACAAGGACGAATTGACACTCGTGAGAAGATTGATTCCGTAAAAAAGAATTTCTATGATCTTGGACGAACAGTTCATTATCACCAAACCGCCAATCTTAACTATGCTGTGCCATTAAGCAAGATTCCTTTGACGGATTGGATTACATTAAATGCAAAATATGGAGCCGATTACGACTGGATGGCTGGTCCTTTGCCAATTGACAGCATCAATCTTGGAAACACTTTGCAAAATACCAATACCAAGCAACTTAACGGCCAGTTAAACTTAACTACACTTTACAATAAGGTACCATTCTTGAAAAAGATAAATACCCCACCGGCAACTCCTAAGAAGTCGATAGATAAAAAGCCGCCTAAAGGGGAAAAGGATACTGCTAAAACAAAGAAACCGGTTGTGAAGAAACCGGAAGAAAAGCAAATTCCTTTTGTGATTCAAGAACTCGGCAAGTTTGTGATGATGCTTAAAACCGTTTCGGGAACCTACAGCGAAACCAATGGTACCGGCTTGCCTGGTTATAACTTGAAACCTTACATCCTTGGAAACGACTTCAGCCGTGGCGCTCCCGGATTGCCATTTGTTTTTGGCCAACAAGGTAATGGTATCGACGATCCGAATGACATCCGTTATAAGGCATTCCATAATGGCTGGATAACCACAGACACCAATCAGAACAATCCTTTCACAAAGACTTATATTCAGAATATCACCGGAAGAGCATCCTTGGAACCTATCAAAAACATGAGGGTAGAAGTCAATGTAATGCGAAACTATTCCAAGAACTATTCTGCCTATTTCCGTTCTGACCATAACGGCGGTTTCAATACTTCCAATCCTACCGAATCAGGTACATTCAGCATCTCGTTCATTGCCATCAACACGGCATTCGTTTCTGACCGTGCCGATTATTCCAGTCAAAACTTTGATGACTTCAAGAAATATCGAAACGACATCGCCTTCCGCTTGGCTCAAGCCAATCCCAATTGGAAAACGCAGGGCAGCGGATTGGATTCCTTGCTATATCCCAAAGGTTATAGCCGCACTTCACAGGAAGTCTTGTTGCCTGCATTCCTGGCTGCTTATGGTGGCAAAAGCCCTGGCAATGTGCCCATCAACAATCCTTTCATCAAGTTCCCGCTGCCAAACTGGAGGATAACTTATGACGGTCTTGGAAAGATTCCTGCCTTGGCGAAGATTTTCTCCAACCTGAACCTCACACACGGATATACCTGTACCTATAATGCCAACTCCTATGCTACCGACATCAATTACGATGTCAATCAGGATTTTGCCTACAACAGAAATACTGTGGGCGATTTCTATCCTAAATATGACATAGCCCAAGTTACCATCACCGAAAACTTTGGTCCGCTGATAGGCGTCGATGCAGTCTTCAAATCCGGTTTCTCCGCTAGGGTGGAGTGGAAGAAAAACCGTGTTGTATCCTTGAGCTTTGCCAATTCACAGATTACTGAAGTAAAGAACAACGAACTCGTCATCGGCACCGGATATAAAATCAAGAACTTCAAGTTCCCCATCGATGTATTCGGGTCTCGAAAGAACAAGAGCGACCTGAACCTCAAGGCCGATGTATCCATCCGACAGGACCGAACCATCATCCGTCAGTTGTCCGATGATACCAACCTGCCGGTAGCCGGAATCACCACTGTCTCCGTCAAGACATCAGCCGATTACGCCATGAATCCACGCTTCAACATCATGTTCTTCATCAACGATGTAGTCAATACGCCTTATGTATCCACTACTTTCCCGACATCGAATTTCAGTGCCGGACTGACGCTCCGATTCACCCTTACACAATAATTTCCTTCGATTATCTTGGCCATTAAGCCAATAATCAGGATATTGATGCTTTTATGAGTGCACCGAAACGGATGCAATTATAGAGGCAATGAATCAAGAGATTACCAACACGCTGGTTGGGGGTGGCATTGCCAACTTTTATGTTTTTAAAGAATTTAAAATACTAAAATCTAGACCAGCACCTTCTACATTCGATTACCGAACATCGAGACCATAATGGGATTTTTGATTGTTTGAATTGCTAAATGTTGAGTTCTGTGATTGGTATTCGGTGCTCTTGAAATTTTAACATTTGAAGCTCAAATTGCCAATTTTTGCCTGTTCAAAGTTTCCTGACAAGCTAAAACCCGATTTTTTATGCCATTGTCTAATAAGACAATGGCTATATCTGCGCAGTTTATGCCATTGTCTGATAAGACAATCGGTATATTTTTACAGTTTATGCCATTGTCTAATAAGACAATCGGGAAATTTGGGCAGTTTTTGCCATTGTCTAATAAGACAATGGGGATATTTGCGCAGTTTATGCCATTGTCTAATAAGACATTTGTTAAAATTTTAGGATTTTCAGGACTCAAAAGAAAGGAAAAAACGTTTTTGGAAACCAACCGAGTGTTGTGCATCT
>CAIWCG010000248.1 GCA_903911135.1 uncultured Bacteroidota bacterium | reverse complement strand
GGATTGGGTAGGAGGAATCTATAACTGGAAAATGATCGTTTCCCATTTAAATATTAAATTTGCCGATAGAATGTCTAAACCGTAATGTAAAATGACACAGTTGTTTGGACATACCCCAGGTCTTAGATATTATATTTCAGGTCTTCGAGTCATTTTCATTAACAGCTTCATCTCAAAAAAAATGAATATTCAGGCAAAAATTTTATAAGGCGACATTTATTAATATTCCTTTTATGTATAATTAATCAAACCACAAATTCCAAAACTTTTGTAAGTTTGCAGCGGAGATAAAACCAATTCCTTTGAAGATAAATATCGTTTTCCTTTTACTTGTTGTCTGTCTTGTTTCGGTGTCGAACAAACCTGTTCCGAAGAGGAATTTCACCATTAAAAAAGTGGTTATCGACCCTGGACATGGTGGAAATGATTCTGGATGCCTTGGTTCGTCTTGTCAGGAAAAAAATATAGCTTTGGCCATTTCTTTGAAATTTGGAAAATTAATTGAGGAGAATTTTAAGGATATCAAGGTCATTTATACTCGAACAACGGATAAATTTGTTGAACTGAAAGAACGAGCCGAGATTGCCAACAGGGAAAGTGCCGATCTTTTCATCTGTATCCATTGCAATTCGGGCCAACATGATGCATATGGCATAGAAACTTATGCCATGGGATTGCACAAAACAGAAGATAATTTGAATGTGGCTAAGCGTGAAAATGCCTCCATTTTATTGGAAGATGATTATAAAAAGAACTATAACGGCTTTAATCCATCGTCGCCAGAAGCTTACATTGCCTTTTCATTATATCAAAATGCTTTTTTAGATCAAAGCTTATCCTTATCGTCCAAAATTCAGCACGAAGTAAAATCGACTGGAAGATACGATAGAGGCGTGAAACAGGCCGGTTTCCTAGTACTTTGGCGCACAACTATGCCTAGTATTCTTGTAGAAACGGGTTTTTTGACCAACCACACTGAAGAGCAATATATGAAAACGGAAGATGGCCAAAATGCAATTGCCACTGCCATCTTTAAAGGTTTTAAGTCTTATAAAATTGAGGTGGAAAGTGGAAAGGGAGTCTTGAAAAATCAAAAAGAGGACAAAGAGCCAATTGTAAATCCTAAAAAAGAACCAACCAACCCTCCGAAAGAAATTCAGAATCCGCCGAAAAAAGAAACAGTATTCCCACCAAAGAAAGAACAAGGTACTCCACCAAAAGAAATCGTCTCCATCCCCAAAAAAGAAGCGCAGCCAGTTAAGGATAGCATAGTTGCAAAAGAAACTCCAAAGATTGAAACATCAGCCCCAGTAAGGGATACTTTGCTTTATACCAAACCGACAACCACAGTCCAGAAGGTGGCACCACCAGATACTTTGGTTCAAAATATAGAGCCGAAAGTCACAGCTGTACAAGTATTGGAAAACGAAACTTATTTTGCTGTACAAATTACCATTTTACCCACCCCTACTCCAATTACTTCAGCAAAATTTAATGGCGCAACTGATGTGAGAATGGAAAATTGGGGCAACAATACCTACAAATATGTTGTAGGGCATGAAACTTCGATTGATAAAGCTACCTATTTACAAACGTCCTTGCGAAACAAAGGATTCAAAGATGCCTTTGTTGTAGCCTACAGCAATGGAAAAAGGATTCCTGTAAAAGAGGCATTATTGATACAGAATAAAAAGAAATAAATATAAATATTCAACAAAAAAATTCAATAACTTGAAAATAGCCAAAGAAATAAAAATAGGGTTCATATTCGCTGCAGGAGCGATATTATTAGTATGGGGAATCAACTTCTTTAAGGATAGACATTTGTTCTCCTCGTCTAGAATCATTTATGCAGTCTATCGAAACATTGATGGATTGACAGCAGCCAATTTCGTTGTTGTAAACGGAATGAAAATAGGACAGGTAGATGATGTATATTTCATGAAAGATACCACCGGTAGAATTGTTGTTCGAATGATCATTGACAATAAATATGTAGATTTGCCAAGAGATTCCAAGGCTGTAATCAACACTTCTGACATCATGGGTGCTCGTAAAATTGAAATAAAACTTGGAAAGGATTATACTTCATTGGTAAAGGCTGGCGATACCTTGTCCAGTGAAGTTATGACCAGTATTATGGACGAAGTAAGTCAACAGATTGCTCCTCTAAAAGCAAAAGCTGAAAACCTGATGGTTTCCATTGATTCGGTGTTGAAAGTGGTGAAATCCATTTTCAATGATCAAACCCAAGAGAACCTAAGAATGACTATGGCAAGTCTAAACAGCACTATGAAATCAATTGATAATGCAACTAAACAAGTTGATACTTGGGTAGCAAAAGATGGTAAGCTGAACAAAATCTTTTCTAATGTAGAAGCTATATCCACCAACCTGAAAAACAATGATGAAAACATCAGCAAGATAATAAAGAATTTTGCAACCATATCTGATTCTCTGGCCAAAGCCAACTTTGTGGCAACCATCAACAATACCAACAGTGCATTGGAAAATGTCAACAAGATTATTGAAAAGATTAATAAAGGTGAAGGTACGGTAGGAATGTTATTAAACAACGATAGTCTTTATAACAATCTAACCAATTCAGCAAAAGATTTGGATTTGTTGATGAAGGATTTAAAGGAACATCCAAAACGGTACATTAACTTTTCATTATTTTAAAATATGGGAATCTCAAACATCATTTTCTTACTGATCGTTTTATTTGGTTCATTCCTTTTTACTTTCAATGTCAGAAAGGTAATCAGGAACATTAATCTCGGAAGAGAAATAAAAATCAATGACCGAAAGGGAGAACGATGGAAAACGATGTTTATGGTTGCCATTGGTCAGTCAAAAATGGTTGTCCGACCAGTGGCAGGCATCCTGCACATTTTCGTGTATGTTGGTTTTATCATCATTAATGTTGAAGTAATAGAAATAATTATTGACGGAATCTTTGGCACCCATCGTTTCTTGGCAAGTATTTTAGGACCTTTGTATGATATCCTGATCGGTTCATTCGAGGTACTTGCATTTGCCGTCATGATTGGTTGTGCTATCTTTTTAATCAGAAGAAATATCATAAGATTAAAAAGATTCATCAGCAAGGATTTGAACGGTTGGCCTCGAAGTGATGCCAATATTATTCTCATCACAGAAATTTGCCTCATGTCTGCCTTTCTTAAGATGAACGCTGCAGATTATCTCTTGCAAGGTAAAGGTTTGGAACATTATATACATGCCGGTGCTTTTCCAATAAGTTCCATGTTATTGGTGCCTTTGATGCATGGTTATTCAACCGAATTTTTGATTTTCGTGGAGCGTTTTTGCTGGTGGTTTCATATCATCGGCATTATGTTCTTTCTCAATTACGTTCCATATTCCAAGCATTTCCACATCCTTTTGGCTTTCCCGAACGTGTGGTATTCCAATCTCAATGCCAAGGGCAGATTCAACAATATGCATAGCGTTACCAATGAGGTGAAACTCATGCTCGACCCATCTGCCATCCCTCCTCCTGCTGACCCAAATGCTGTTCCGGGAAAATTTGGCGCTAAGGATGTTACCGACCTCACTTGGAAGAATCTCATGGATGCATATAGTTGCACTGAATGTGGCCGATGTACCTCCGTATGCCCTGCCAATCAGACTGGAAAATTGCTTTCCCCTCGTAAAATAATGATGTCAACACGTGATAGATTGGAAGAAGTTGGCAAAAACCTGGACAAGAATGGCAAGGATTTCGTTGATGACAAGTCCTTGTTGAATGATTATATCACTACAGAAGAATTGTGGGCCTGTACCACATGCAATGCCTGTGTAGATGCTTGCCCAGTAAATATTGACCCATTGAACATCATCATTGAAATGAGAAGATATTTGGTCATGGAACAATCGGCAGCGCCTTCTGAACTGAATGGAATGTTTACCAATATCGAAAATAACCAAGCCCCATGGCAATTCTCTCCTGCCGATAGATTGAACTGGGCTAAGGAGTAAACGCCACTGTTCTCCATCTTTATATTCGATATTTGGTCATTAGCTGCAAAATATTTTTTTTGTTAATAAATTAATATATATTTGCCGACAATAAAAACTCTAATGAATATCAAAATGAAAAAAACAATTACAAACCAAATCAAGACCTCCAGAAATGCAGGCAAAACCCTTATCATGGCTATCATGTTTATGGTAGTTTCAATGGCGGGCAGCGCACAAACCGTAAGCTCCTATTCATTCACCTCCTTTATCGGTACTCCCACTGATATCAACGGTTTAGGAACGCTGCTCGGTTCAGGATCTCAAGATGACATGAGTTATACCGTTACACTTCCTTTTACTTTCACATACCACGGAACCAATTTTACAACTGCAGGAGTAAACACCAATGGCTATATCGTAATGGGTGGCAGTTCCACTACATTTTATAGTCCCCTTGTTTCCGTTCCAAATTCCATTTCTGCTTTGGGTGGCGATCTTTATGGCTCCAATTCATCTCATCGATTGGAATATTTAACCTCCGGCACCACTCCAAACCGTGTGCTTCGCATCCAGTGGAGCAATTGGGATTCGTATGCAAATTCATCCAACGAATACACTTTCCAAATTGCCCTGTTTGAAACCAGCAATCAGATTCAAATCAATTATTTGGCTGCTCCAGGAAATATTGCTCATACCTTGCAGGTTGGTTTGACAGGCGCTACCACTGCCGATTTCAATGCCAGAACCACCACTACCAACTGGTCGGCTACCACTGCTGCCTATACTCATAACGCAACTTGCTCCTATACTTCCACCGTTAAACCTGCTGCCAATCTTTGCTTTCAATGGAATGGTTCTGCCGGATGTTCTGCCAGCTTCACTTTGGCTCCCGATTCGCTCACTTCGCATCATTATACCATCACTCCTGCCGTTACGGGCGTAGCTCCATTTACCTACTATTGGAGCTGGGGAGACAGCACTTTCGACACCACCGCTTACCCAAGCCATACGTATGCCGACACTGGCCTTTACACCATCTGCATGAGAATTACTGATGCCACCGGCTGCCAAAGCTACACTTGCGATTCTTCCTATCACATCTTGAGGACTCAAAACACGATGGCTTATGTAAATGTGCTGAATACAAACATTACCACCGGCATCAATACATCCGAGACCTCTTTGGCCGCCATTTCCATCTATCCGAACCCTGCTCATTCATCAATAATTATCAATGCCAACAATAACGCTCTCAATCAGCAATTGATCATTACTGATATCATCGGAAACAGGATAATTCAGAAAAACTTGACTGCCTTGAACAATATCATCGACATTTCTTCTTGGAGCAAGGGAATTTATCTTGTTCAAGTGAAGAATGACAAAGAATCGGTAGTCAAGAAAGTAGTTGTTGAGTAATAATAAGGTATCTTAACCAAAATTATCACGCCAATTATCTCCATATAATATAAGGAACCTTTTTTAGATTAAACATACACCTTTTCGCAACCTATGAATACAAAATATTCAGGAATGGATTCCTTTTGCCTAATCCGAAGTACTTTTGACTCATCCAAATGTACATTTGAGCCATCCAAATGTACATTTGAGCCATCCAAATGTACATTTGAGCCATCCATATGTACATTTGACTCATCCAAATGTACATTTGAGCCATCCATATGTACATTTGAGCCATCCAAATGTACATTTGAGCCATCCATATGTACATTTGAGCCATCCAAATGTACATTTGAGCCATCCATATGTACATTTGGGCCAGCCATATGTACATTTCGCGGAGTCCTTGGTATATTTAAAGATGAAATTAGCTTGAATTTTAAATATTAATACTTGAATTTTATAAATTAACAAAAATAATAAATTATGTACAACGACTTTATCCCCGCCCCATTGGCAGAAAGAAAAGGCTGGTTTCAACATCAAATTGATGTTCCCGATGCCGATTACATCAGCGAAGGCATGACGGCTCCGCAGGTTTTGGCCTACAAGAATCATTGTCAAAATCAAATAGATGCAATAACCGCCATCGATTTGGCAAGAGCCAATTTGGCAAGTGCGGTGAAAGACCGTGAAACTACCTCCAAGGTGGATGAAAAAGCTATCCGTGCGCAAGTGAAAACCTTCAAGACCAACCCTGGTTATACGCCTGCAAAAGGTGCTGCCCAGCGGGTGGTAGATACCCACACAGATGTGGATTATGCACATTATGTGCCTGAAATAGAAGGTGAAGCGATGCCTGGCTATATCCGAATAACATCGGTGATGAATGGCTTGGAAAACTTGAACATTTACCGTAGGGTAAAGGGCACCACCGTGTGGGGAAGGCCTGTAGCCACGGTGAGACATGCCAAGTTCGACGACCATAGTTTGCCAGTAGGAGCGGCAGTTTATGAATACATCATCATCGGCTTGATGGATGATGTGGAAGTGACCAAAGAATCCTTGATTCAGGTGGTTACCTACGCCGGATAATCGGTAATTTAGAGGCTAATGACAGAATAAAGGCGGGGTATAAAATATCCTGCCTTTGTCTTATTGGGTTTCGTGCATAAAACCTCTTTTCCGAGCTTCTTATTTCCCTATTACTGGTTGAAAAAGGAATCTACGAACTCGTATTTGTTGAATACCTGCAAATCGTCGATCTTCTCCCCTACTCCAATGTATTTTACGGGTATCTTAAACTCATCAGATATCCCGATTACCACGCCACCCTTGGCAGTTCCGTCCAATTTGGTCAAAGCCAAGGCGGTAACCTCCGTTGCTTTGGTGAATTGCCTAGCCTGCTCTACGGCATTTTGACCCGTGGAGGCATCCAAGACCAACAAAACCTCATGCGGGGCATCAGGAATCACCTTTTGCATGACTCGTTTAATCTTAGAAAGCTCATTCATTAGATTAATTTTGTTGTGGAGCCGCCCAGCGGTGTCAATAATTACTACATCCATGCCTTGTTCTCTGGCAGCCTTGATAGCATCGTATGCTACCGCAGAAGGATCGGCATTCATACCCTTCTGAACGATGGGAATGTCAACACGTTTTGCCCAAATTGTCAATTGATCGACTGCTGCTGCCCTAAAAGTATCGGATGCACCCAACATAACCTTCAATCCCTGTTTCTTGAACTGGTAAGCGAGCTTGCCTATGGTGGTGGTCTTGCCTACACCATTCACTCCCACCACCATAATCACATAAGGGTTGCCATTATTTTCAGGAATGGTGAACTCGGTCAAATCTTCCGTGTTGTTTTCAGAAAGTAAGGCGGCAATTTCTTCTTTCAATATCGAATTCAATTGCGAAGTGCTGACATATTTGTCCTTCGACACACGCTCTTCAATTCGTTTGATGATCTTTAAAGTTGTATTAACACCAACATCAGACATTACCAACACTTCTTCCAAATTATCGAGTACGTCAGCATCGACACTAGATTTGCCAGCAATGACTTTGGCAATTTTAGAGAAAATATTTTCTTTGGTTTTCTCTAAACCCTTATCTAAGCTTTCCTTTTTATCCTTTGTGAAGAAATTTAATAATCCCATTAAAGAAATATTTTAACAATTAGATATAAATTAAAAGAGCTTCTCCCTAAATAGAAAGAAGCTCTTTATAAAATTTGATTTTTTATTACTTTTCCTTTAAGAATTCTTTGATATGGTCATTATGAACCACTTCTTCCTTAAATGAATATGCTCCAGTTTTTGGAGATTTCACCATCTTAATGACTTTAGAGAATTCCTTCCCTTTACCTGATTTTAGTGTTGCTACAACTTTCTTTGCCATGTTTTATAATTATTTAATTTCTTTATGAACAGTCATTTTCTTCATGATCCTATTATACTTTTTCAACTCCAATCTTTCTGGAGTATTCTTTTTATTTTTTGTCGTTACATAACGTGAAGTTCCAGGCATCCCACTAGTCTTATGCTCTGTACATTCCAAAATCACTTGAACTCTGTTAAATTTTCCTTTAGCCATGATATTTTATTGTTTAGGGCCGCAAATCTA
Organism: uncultured Bacteroidota bacterium; assembly: GCA_903911135.1. Classification (GTDB taxonomy): domain Bacteria; phylum Bacteroidota; class Bacteroidia; order AKYH767-A; family JABDAW01; genus JABDAW01. Next base: position 6,299 of record CAIWCG010000248.1, on the reverse strand, counting down.
CAAATTATTTATTTAATACAAAATATTAAGCACATAATTTAGCAAAAATGACCACTATTTCAGATGTGATAACAACTCCTCTTTACTTATAAACCCTACGTTACTCCATCTTATTCCTTTATTTAGGTAAATCTCTATGGTAGGCAAACCATCAATCTTCATATCTTGGCATAATGATTTATTGTCATCAGCGTTGATCCTTATGACAGTAATTTTATCGGCCATGTCCTTCGCCATTTCATCTAAAAACGGTTTCATCTTTTTACACGGACCGCACCAGTCTGCATAAAAATCCACAACGACCAATTTATCTGTATTCAATAAATCATTAAATTGCTGTTTTGTCATTCCCAAAGCGACATTCGAATTGGTAGTTACTTCCGGAAGGTTTGCTGCCCGCCATTTCATTATTCCGCCATTCAGTTCATAAACCTCCTTGAATCCATCCGTTCGCATTTTACTTGCGGCAGCTGCACTTCTTTTGCCACTTAAACAATAAATAAATACTGGCATTCCCTTTTCCAATTTAGAAGTTTGATTCTGAAAATCATCTCCATTCCAATCAAAGTTTTTTGAATTCTGGAGATGACCTTTCGAATATTCTTCTGGCGTTCTCACATCTATCAATACCGAGGAAGGTGTGTTTCTTAATTTTTCAGAAAATTCCGAGGCTGATAAGCTTGTATTGCCAGTCTGTCCGTTGCTGCAAGCATTTATAAACAGAATGGATGCAGTCAAAATCGTTAAAACTATTTTTCTCATTTTATATTTATTTTATTCTGCAAACTCATCCATCCACCACCATTGAATACCTCGGTGAAGCCCTTCGATTTCAATATGCTTTTGGCAGAAGAACTTCTCATCCCTGAGGCACAGCAGGTAATTATCGGTTTATCCTTACTAAGCTTAGAAAGATTATTGCTGATGCTATCCAGCGGAATATTCACAGATCCCCTAATATGTCCACCCTGATATTCACCTTTTGTGCGAACATCTATAATCGTGGCCCCATTTTTCATCAATTCTCGGTAATCCACCTTGGGTGCACTACCGAACAAATTCTTTATAAATTGTATCATTTCTTTTTATTTATTTTAATTCAAATCATACCAGCTTCCACCGTTTTCACATTCAATTCCTTGGCTTTTCAAATAAGAAGTTGCCTGATGGCTTCTCATTCCGCTTGCACAACACAATATCAATGGTTGCTCCAATTCCTTGATTTCTTCAATTCGTCGTTGAATTTCCTGTAATGGGATATTTATGCTTCCCTCTACATGGCCGCCCATAAATTCAACGGGGCTTCTTACATCTACAATTGTTGCTTTTTTTTCACTCATTTCTATTTTTTTTTAATTATTTACTTTTTCGGATAGCCGATTTCCTTCAGCTTTTTGATTATTTCCAACCTGTCGATTGTTTCATAACTTACTTTCAAAATGCCAGTGTCCTTGGATGCCTCTGCACTGATTATGCCCGACATGTTCATTAATGCATTCTTGATTGTTGTCTCACAACCGCCACATTTGATATTTGAAACTGCTATCTCTTCTGTTTTCATTTGTATGATGTTTTATTAAAAATATTAAAAGTCAATCCTCCCACCAATGCGCCATATAAAGCGCTGTTCAATGGTTTCGAAGTGATCATGCAAGTTCCTGTGGCACAGCCGACATAGTGATAATAAAGAAACCCGCTAATGGCACCAATGATCACTCCTATTACCGTAAATTTATGTCTGGCAAGCAATTTCATTTGTTGGTTTTTCCTTTTGATGACCAACCAAATACTGAATATATCGGGCAGAAGCTGATGAAACTTGTTAAAATGAATACTCCACCCAAAACCAAAAGGATGATACCCAATGTTCCAGATATCTGGTTGGTAAAATAAAGGATGGAAATGATAACTGCAACCAGGATTCTGGCTACTTTGTCTATTGTTCCTACATTCTTTTTCATGATGCTGATTATTTATTGTTTTACGACTGCAAAATTACACAATGCCATTCATCCACACAGCCACTTTTGTTACACAAGCTCAATTTTATTTCTTCCGAGCTTTAGGAACCCTTCATCTTCCATCTGTTTCAGTAGTCTCGACACCACCACCCTTGCCGTTCCCAAATCGTTTGCCAGTTGTTCATGGGTTACCTGGATGGTTTTATTCTGGGCATGTTCTGCTTTCAGTTTGATGAGATTCAGCAGCCGTTCATCCATTTTTTTGAAGGCCACGGCATTTACCACCTCGAGCAATTCTTCGAAACGCTTGTGATACAATCTGAAAATATAATCCAGCCATTCGGGAAACTCTCTTATCAACAGCCAAACCTTATCGACAGGGATGAAAAGTAGTTCCGTTTCCTCCTCTGCCACGGCTTTCACCTTGCTGGTTTCGTGATGCATGCCGCCCAAAAACGACATGATGCAACTTTCGCCGGCATTGATGTAATAAAGTAATAGCTCCCTGCCGTCTTCATCGGTACGCATCACTCTTATGGCTCCTTTTATTACGATGGGAATCATGTTTATGTAGGAATTTTCGTTCAAGATGACATCGCCTTCATGAAACAGCTTCGAAAATCCTATTGCCAAAAGTTTTTCCTTTATTTGGGGGGAGGATTTGAATTCGGATATATTGTTTAATTTTTCCACGGCTCAAAATTACAATTTTAGGCGGTGTTTTTATATTTTTCAATGAGATTAGACGGGTTTTTTCTTTAATTTTTGATGAGCCCCTAACTTAAAACAGAGTCTTCAAGTTTCGTTTATGCTATTGTATATGTCCGATTGCATAAACCAAGAGTGTTTGTCGGTGTCGGACATGTCCGATTGCATAAATCAGGAGTGATTGTCGCTGTCGGACATGTCCGATTACATAAACCAAGAGTGATTGTCGCTGTCGGACATGTACAATTGCATAAATCAAAGTTTTGTATCTATTTAAAATTAGAATTGTCTGTAGCGCGAAGCATTCGGGCGAGGGATGAGGGAGGGGCGCCGATAGGCGGTTCTTTGCCGCCTTTTATCGTGTTTTGGGGATGGCGGCAAAAACGGTACCCCCGGAACAGCCCGACCCGAAGGGGCGCCCCTTAAAGAAAATCATGATAAATAGTAGTATGGAAAATGGGGTTTGGATTGAAAACCATTTTAATAATTAGTTTTGCGAGCATGATTATTGACGGATATGGCGCAAGATTTTTTTGATACCCCGATAGAATATCTCAAGGGTGTGGGGCCAAAGAAGGCGGAGATTCTGCAAAAGGAGCTTCGTATCTTTACCTGCGAGGGGCTGATTCGTCATTATCCTTTTCGATATGTGGATAGGTCTAAATTCTATAAGGTGCGAGAGGTGAACGAGTCTTTGCCTTATGTTCAGCTTCGGGGTTTCATTACCAATTTGCAGACGATTGGCGAGAAGCGCAGTCAACGGATGACAACCACCTTCAGGGATGAGACCGGCATCTTGGAGCTGGTGTGGTTCAAGGGCATCAATTGGGTGAAGAAGTCGCTGGAGGCCAACAAGGAATACATCATCTTCGGCAAGCCTACCGAATTCAATGGGAGGATAAACATCGTGCATCCAGAGCTGGAGGCAGCAAACGAATTCAGCGGCACGATGTCGGCCATGCAACCGGTTTACAACTCGTCGGAGAAGATGAAACTGCACTTTCTCGACAGCAAGGGTATCTCCAAGATTCAGAAGACCATCATCAGCCAGTTGCCTACGGTCATCAATGAGACTTTGCCGGATAAGCTGATAGTGGACTTGAAACTTGGCGGGCTTAGGGAAACCTTGATAAACATCCATCAACCGAGCAATCCTGATAGTCTCAAGAAAGCTGAATTCAGATTGAAATTCGAGGAACTGTTTTATCTTCAATTAGAACTTTTGAAGATGAAGGTTCACCGCAAGGAGGTAAACAAGGGGGTGTTATTTCCGAAGATTGGAGAATATTTCAATAGCTTCTATCAGCAGAAACTTCCTTTCGATTTAACAAATGCCCAAAAGCGAGTCCTGAAGGAAATTAGAGCCGACATGGGCACCGGCAAACAGATGAACCGTCTACTGCAAGGAGATGTAGGCAGCGGTAAAACTCTTGTGGCCTTGATGAGCATGCTCATTGCCTTGGACAATGGCTATCAGGCCTGCCTCATGGCCCCTACCGAATTATTGGTTACGCAGCATTTCGCCACCTTGAACAAGATGCTCGAAGGACTTGGAATAAAGATTGCCTTGCTCACAGGCTCTAACAAAACCAAAAAGCGTAGGGAGATATTGGAACAGCTTATCAGTGGAGAAATTCATATTGTGGTAGGTACCCATGCCTTGATAGAGGAATCAGTTCAGTTTAAGAACCTTGGCTTGGTGGTGATAGACGAACAGCATCGGTTTGGTGTGGAACAACGCTCCCGCTTATGGCACAAGAGTGACGTCTTTCCTCATGTGATGGTGATGACAGCCACACCCATTCCACGAACCTTGGCAATGACTCTTTATGGCGACTTGGATACCTCCATCATCGATGAATTGCCACCAGGACGAACTCCAGTTACCACCGTTCACCGTTTCGACAGCAACCGATTGCGGGTATTCGGATTCATGAAAGAGCAAATAAAGGAAGGCCGACAAGTATATGTAGTTTATCCCTTGATAGAGGAATCAGAGAAGATGGACTACAAGGATTTGATGGATGGATTCGAAAGCATATCACGAGCATTCCCGATGCCTGAATACCAAGTAAGCATCGTTCACGGCAGAATGAAACCCGAAGCACGCGATTTTGAAATGCAACGCTTCATAAAAGGAGAAACCCAGATAATGGTGGCTACCACCGTGATAGAAGTTGGAGTAGATGTACCCAATGCAAGCGTCATGGTCATTGAAAGCGCCGAACGCTTTGGACTTTCACAGCTGCATCAGCTAAGAGGAAGAGTTGGTAGAGGCGCCAAGCAATCCTACTGCATACTTATGTCCTCTTTCAAGCTTTCTTCCGATGCCAGAACAAGGATAGAGACGATGGTTCGCACCACTGACGGTTTCGAAATAGCAGAAATAGACATGCAATTACGCGGACCAGGAGATTTGGCAGGCACACAGCAAAGCGGAATCTTGAATTTAAGGCTGGCTGACATTACCAAAGATTCCATCATCCTCAATCTTGCACGCAAGGCAGCCCAGAATATCTTGGAACAAGATCCTCACCTCACTTCCCCCGAAAACAAATGCCTTGCCGACGTACTCAACAAGAAACGCAGGACAAACACCAACTGGAGCAAGATATCCTAGCTGTTAATCTCTGTTCAAAAACGGAAAAGCCCCTTCACCTTTCTCACGAAGATGCTTGGAATCGGCAATTGGGGCTTCTAATTGGTCATTCTTTAAGGCATCCATCGCTTCTTCGAGGAAAACCGATACAGGAATGCCGCCATGCGTTTGATTTTTATCGCTTCTGCGCTGATGACCCAGTTCAGTATCCACCGAAGGCGGTGCTATCTCGAAAACCTTCACCGAAGTCTTGCGCATCTGAAACCTAAGCGACATGGAATAGGAATGTATGGCGGCTTTCGTAGCACAATAAACCGGCATGAAAGCCAAAGGAACAAAAGCCAACCCAGAAGAAATATTTATTATCGCCGCCTCATTCTTCGTAGCCAGATGTTCGGCAAACAAAGACGCCAGATGAATGGGCGCCACCAGATTTGTTTCCACTTCCTCCCTAATGGTTTCGGTGGCTACGGCATGAGTAAGGTCCACCGCCAACTGCGTACCCGCATTGTTCATCAAAATGTTGATGTCCGGATGATTTTCAAGCAGCCATTTCGCCAATTCTTCCCTTTGCGCTGCATCAGCCACATCAGCCACTTTGGTAATGATGTTTGGATACTCCAGCCCAATCCTGTTCAGGCGGTCTTCCCTTCTGCCACATATTATTACCTTGTTTCCCAGCTCTGCAAATCGTGTGGCAAACGCCAAACCGATGCCCGAAGTCCCACCTGTGATTAAAATGGTATTGTCAGTTAAATTCATGCTATTATAATTGATTATATGTTCCTTTTTTATTCCTTTTTATGGCGCAAAATTAGCAAAACATTCACTCATCCGCCCACTCCATCTCCATTTATAATTCATAATTCAACATTTATAATTATTTTTTGGAGCCTATATCCTCTTCTCGTTCCATCTACGTCCCGCTATCCGCTGTAGCCGCTGCATTTACATATCCGAAACAAAGCAGCGGGCTGCCGCTACTATCGGGGCTAGAAGCTATGGCAGGTTTCTTCGAATGAACTTTTGGC
>CAIWCG010000247.1 GCA_903911135.1 uncultured Bacteroidota bacterium | reverse complement strand
TGAAAACATGATGAATGTCATTATTCATAAATCTCAATAATTTTAATTTTACACCATGATTCAAGACACGAATAATCTTTCGACTGTAAGTAATTACATCTATCCTACACAGAGGACCCACGCTATCCCATCTAATTGGGGTCTTCTGCCATGGACAGACTAACTATAAAACCTTATACCTTTTTAACTTTCTGCATAGGTATTACCTGTACGGAATCTTCCATTGAAGTCCTTGAGGCTTGTGGCATTATTGCAATGCCATCCTATAAATTTTTATTAACCAAAAACAATTAAAAGAATGAAAAATTCAATTAATGAAATGTCCCTGACAAAGGCCGAAAAACAGGTCTTGATAGGGGCTAGGAATGAACGCCACAGGCGTGTAGCTGCCGAAGTACTGGCAGTGAAGAAAAGAAATTCGTTAAACAAGGAAAAGCGCAATGTTGCCCGAAAGCTGATGGCCAGCGAACACAAACTGGCTAATGACAGAACGGCAAGGAACGTGAAGTGGAACAAAGAGGTGGAAGAACCCGAAAAACAGGCAACTGGACTGGCTAATTTCATCGTTGTATTTTTGGCAAGTTTCATCATGGCAATTGCCGGAAAAGTTACTCCAGTCAAGTTGGCTCTTTTGGCCAAGAAAATCGTCAGGAAACACGCTTCTGTTTATGAGAAGAACGTATCCTTTATTAACCGTGTGACCAACCATCTAAGGACTACGGTCGTAACCGATTCCAGACATGGTTACAACTTGGTAACAGGTATGCTGATGTGTGCCATGCAGAAGAAATTGAAGCTGTCGAATCAAAATCCCGACAACCCACAATTCGTAATCCTTATGGGTATGCCGAACACGGGAATGATTGTTACTGCCACAATGAAATTGTCCAGAGATTTTCCAAATATGGGCATTGAGGCAAGAGCCATGATAAACGCCTGTAGCGGCAATCCGCTTATAGTGGTGTTACCTGCTACCATCACCGCTATGTTGGTTGATATGCTGGCTTTCGATACCGCACAAACGAACACCAAAAAGAGAACCGTTGGCTTGGCAGCCATCAGAGATGAGGCTTGGGGTAAGGTTCTTAACCATCTGAAAGTGCTGATGGCAGTGGCACAGGCTGCCGCTTTCGCTTCGCCTTCTACAGCAATTTCTACGATAGAATCTGGTCTGTTTCACGTTAAAAATGTGCCAGACACAAGGGCTATCGTTTTCCGTGCGTTGGAGAAATCAAATGTAGGAACCGTTTCCTTGAAAGCACCACAATTGCCTAGAGCAGTCTTGCATGTATGGGAAAAATCTCTTGATGGAATCATATGGGTAAGAATGGACAAGACCAGCAAAGGAAGATATAAGGCAATAGCTTTAATATCTGTTACTAAAGTATGGTTCAGGCATTGTGCCGATGCAGATGGAGAAATGACGGATTGGGAAATCATTTATGCTATCGTCAAATAGGTAATCCTAGACCGAATAAACGGTAAATCAGCGGGGTATTTAAACGGTTAAATACCCCGTTTTTTTGTGCTTTTTTCTCGCTGAAAACTCAAAAATGAAGCATAAAATTAACATTTGTTAACCTATTTGTAAATTATATTTACTTGATAATCAAATGGATAAAGCGACAAATAGGCAGGTTTTAGACGAAATTGAATTACTGGCAGTTGTCAAACCGTTACTGGTAGTTGTCGAACCATTACTGGTAGTTGTCTAACCATTACTGGTAGTTGTCGAACGATTACTGGTAGTTGTCGAAGCATTACTGGTAGTTGTCGAACCATTACTGGTAGTTGTCGAACCATTACTGGTAGTTGTCGAACGATTACTGGTAGTTGTCGAACCATTACTGGTAGTTGTCGAACCATTACTGGTAGTTGTCGAACCATTACTGGTAGTTGCCGAACCATTACTGGTAGTTGTGAAACCATTGCTGGCAGTTGTGAAACCATTACTGGTAGTTGTGGATAGAAAGGTGGTAGTTGCCAATAGTATAGAGAATAAATTTTAGGGAGAATTTGGATTGTTAAAACTTTCTTAATATCTATTTACTTCGAAATAGAAACTTTTTTTAAAACCCAAAGGTATAATTCAAACGAAACGGATAAAAAGGAGAAAGAAAATATGAGATAGATAAGAGTAGGATTACAAAATATCAACTAATATGATTCAACCAATCAAACGGCAAAAGAGGAAACCCACGCAAGTGGTGTTTCCTCTTTTTGTTTCAACAATCATAAAAGGGAATTATGCCGAACACCCTGATACAAGGTAGGCAAAAACTAACATCAATAACATTATGAAAAATTCAAACACAAAACAGAAAAAACACAATTCTAGTTTAAAAAAAATTATCCTCGTTTCAATCTTCCTTGCGCTGCTTGGCAGTTTTACCAACCTGCACGCCCAAGCACCCTATTTGGGGTATGACACAGGATTTGTATTCATTGCCGGAGGGAATATAATAACCTCCGATACCATTTCTGCTACTGGAAAAATTGCTCCTCATGGTAGCATAAGTAGTACTATCTTTACTGATGATACAATCTTATCCCCTACATCCACACAATTAACGATGGCCTTGAATGACCTTGATACTGCTATGGCTCACATCGATACGATGGCTGCCACTGCAATTTCAGGAACGCTCGCAGGAATGAGTTTAAGCCCTGGAACATACAAAGTTACAGGACCTGCAAATTTAAATGGAGTCTTATCACTTACTGGAGTGGATACGGATATTTATGTATTTATAATTACGGATTCACTTTTAATTTATTCATATGGCTATTTGAACATTGGTGCCGTTAAACCATATAATATATATTGGAGAGTTCAAAATTCAATAACACTTCAGGATAGTTGTTTTTTTCAAGGGATATTATTATCTGGGGGAAATATCAATAGTGGGCTATATAATCATGGTAGGTTGGCTATGTTGACTGATGGAAATATATCATTGCAATTCCATTTTGATGCCCCTGTTGTTGCTTTTACATATTATTCAACTTATAGAATGTATTGGCTTTCTAATATGAAAAAATGGGATTATAATTGTCAAAATCCCACTACAAGTGGCAGTTCGCCCGGATTAGTATTTTTTGGTAATGATCATACTAGCTCTACAACTGTAGGTTTAGGTGCTATAACTTCTTACAGTTCATCTGGTGGAATTTATAATTCTGTTTGCGGCAGTTGTATTTGTCCTACCTCCTCAATTTATCCAGTAAATGTTGGCAGTATTGATATGATGGCAGCAAATGTTCAAAATCATTATATTTACTTTGGTGCTATTTATCAATCTGGAGCTTATACAATTTTCATTCTGGGATCTGATAATCAATATGTTCCAGATTTTCTGATTTCCTTTTCTTTACCAAATGGTGGAGGAGCAACATGCGATAGTAAAGGAAATTTTTATTGGATCACTGGCAGTGGAGCTTATGATGCTGATTTAATGCGACTTGATTACACAGGTGGAGATTATCTTTACGCTACCAATAATGCTGTAAATTATCACGATTACCATACCCACTATAATCTCAATGGAGGTATTTATTGGGGTATTAGTGATATGGCCTATGATCCAGTTTCTTGCACTATCTATACTATATCTCCCCCATTTGGTACTAATACGAATGGGTCAATGTTAGAGATAAGCCCTGTTGATGGTAGTGTTCTTAATTGTTATCAAAATCCAATTATAAATCTTGGACATGATTGTGGTGCTCTTGCCGTCGGAACTGATTTTAATTTATATTATATTGATAATTCGGGTTATGTCTATGAATCTGATTTACCACTACCTACATCCTCTTGCTCATCTCCCATTATGCCAACAATAAATAATCTATCATTAACTTCTGGAGGTACCACTATTTCACACATCATTGATCATCCATTGGGTGGCAATTGTGATGCTGCATCATTTGTTTGTTACGATATAGAGCCTTCACTTTCCCATAATGTTCATCATTGTTCTGATGTGGTAGATTTTTGGCCAAATACACATTTAAATGGTAGTGCTTTCACCGATGTCAATTCAACCTTGTATTTCGGTGATGGGAATTCAATATCCCCATTTACAAGTTTTTATTCTTATACATATTTACCTAGTCCAGGTGGTACAACTTACACCGCAACATTATCAAGTACCGATTGCGGTTCATCCAGCTATAATACAATGGCGACCGTAGTTTTTACATTGTACCCTGTTATGTCTTTATCAATAAATTCTACTGATATTACTTGTGATATTAACAGTGGCTCTGCATGTGTATCCGTAACTGGCGGGAAAACTGATTATCACTATTCCTGGTCAAATGGAGCAACAACTTCTTGTATTTATAATTTAACTGCTGGGACATATACTGTTACGGTCATGGATGCTCAAAATTGTACCGCATCATCAACAATTACAATAAACCCAGACAGAGATTGTATTGCGAAGGATGATCGTTCATTTCAGCATATTCTAGCAGGTACTATTTCTTCCAATACATTCTGGACAGGAAAAATATATATTGACGGAATGATTAATGTTACAGGTCCAACTACTCTTGATATTACTAATGTTGATGTAGTTTTTGCCAATTGTGATGCAGGAATCACATTCTATAGTGGTTCAAAATTAATATCACACAATTCTGTCTATCGACCCTGCGATCCTTCTTGTGGTTGGCTAGGTTTGATATTTAAGGGTAGTTCGGATAATATTATAGATGAATCCACATTTATAAATGCCATTACTCCTTTGAACTTTGTTACTGCAACTACAAATGCCGATGGCAAAATAACTAACAATCTATTCAATAATTTCGAATACGGTATAAAAATTTCAAATTCCAAATTTAATTATCCTATTTCAGGCAATAGATTTTTAATTGACCCCTCCTATCCCTTCGAAAGTTGCAAATCCTTTGACCAGGCAATATCCATACAGGCTGACAATACTGCTTTTTATTATCCGATTAGCCAAAATTATTTCATAAATGGAACAAGCAATTATTCTACTTATGTCGATCAATCAGGTATCCTAACAAATAATAGTTATGGACAATTTAGTGAAAATACGTTTACAGACCAATTGTATAGTTTTTTCTTTATAGATCCACCCGCAGCTTGCACTATTGAAAACAATCAGATTGAAACATTGAATTCCCAAAACAGATATTGGCAAATATATATAGACGGAGGCCCTGGGTCGGTTTTGGTATTTAATAATTCAATATCCAATTCCGATCCTGTTGACCATGGGTATGGTGCTGCTATTATTGGTCTTGGCTGTAACCTATTTGATGTTAAATCAAATCAAATTAAGGGATATAATGTTGGAATTTATAATGGATATGCAACAGGTTCGCAAATTACTGAAAATATGATAAAGGATGTTGCCACAACGGGAATTTACGTGTCAAATTCAGATGATATTAATGTAAGTTGCAATGTTATTGACAATGATGGATATGCCAATGCTTCATCAGTTGATGAAGGTATCATTTTTAATACTGTGACAGGTAATGGCAGTTCCATATATAGTAATTGTATTTTCAATACTTATATCGGCATTGATCTACAAACAATTAGCGATGTATTGCCAGATATAAAAAATAATTATGTCTATAATTATCTTTATGCTGGTATTTACAATTCAGGTTACACTGGTGCCATGG
>CAIWCG010000246.1 GCA_903911135.1 uncultured Bacteroidota bacterium | reverse complement strand
TCATCGGCACCATGTATCAACACATAAAATGCCTCGATGACAGCACGCAGTATATCCAATTCGGGATAGGCCATCATGGCCTCCGTCAATAACAGGATGTTATTTATTCGGGCTTCCATTGCGCCATTGGTTATAGAAGTATGGCCTCCTATCCAACAGGTTTCATACTCCACCGTCCCCTCACGATGGATTTTCTGAAACTCATAATCCCAATCACCAATTCGGGTATGGTTCAGCTCGGTTGCCAATTCATCTTTTGTAAATACTTTTCCATGCACCGTTCCTGCCGCACTCCTGTTTTGGTTATATTTTATGGTATAAGCCAAATGCCGAGGATGGGAGATGGCATAAATGCTGGCCGCCAAAGGATTGGTAGTGCGGATTTCGTTCAAGCCCAAATCATAATACGTGGAAATGCGCATCATTTTGGTAAAATTCTTTTTTGTAGAATTGTTGAAAAAGTTTAAGTAAGGAGGGAACTTCATAATTTTATTTTTTTGGTAATGGAATTTATTTTGTAAATATCTCGGGCAAAGATAACATTTAATTAATTGGTATAAACCATACCTTATGTCAAATTCCTTGAATAATGCGGTTTTTAAGCTGATTATATCGAAATGACTACATAAAACGATATTTATTTTTTGATGCCTCAAGATTATTGCGGAAGTTTCCGTCAGCTCCCATAGACGTCTATGGAACACATCTTGAGCAGTGGATAGCTCCCATAGACGTCTATGGAACACATCTTGAGCAGCGGATAGCTCCCATAGACGTCTATGTAACACATCTTGAGCAGCGGATGGCTTTTATACCTTGATTTATACCCCAAAACCTGAAAACCACTCCTTATATATATAGTATCATTTTTGCTTGAGTTTGGCATTGTGAAAACAATTTACTACTTTTGCTTTTCAAATAAAACTTAAAAGTCATGAAAAAATCATTACTGATCTTAATGGTGATTGCCTTGAATGGCTTGAACAATATATATTCTCAAACATATCAGTTATATGGCACCTCCAGATATGGGGGCATTAATAATAGTGGAATATTATTTAAGATTAATGAAGATGGGTCGAATTTTACCATTTTACATTCATTCGATTCAATGACAACAGGTAAAAAACCTTCCGGTAATCTTGCACAAGGTAGTGATGGTAAGTTATATGGTGTATGTGAAGGTGGCGATTTTTGGGGTGAATGGGGAAATATTTTTTCGTTTGATCCTATCACTAACATTTGTTTAAACCTATATAATTTTGATTCATTAAATGGAAGAACACCTGTTACAGGTTTAACATTTGCATCAAATAAATTCTATGGTATAACTCAAACTGGTGGATTAACAGATGATGGAGTTTTATACTGTTTTAACCCATCAACAAATTCATACAATGTCATTAATAATTTTGGCCCAATGCATAATCCAGTACAACCAGTTGGTCCCCCACTTTTAATAAATAATAAGCTATACGGAACAACACAATGGGGTGGTGTAAACAATTCAGGTGCCATTTATAAATTTGATATATCATCAAATTTATATTCAGACATTTATGATTTTGATATTGTTCACGGCATGTCTGGTACTGGTCCATTGGTTTTGCATTCTAATGGCTTATTATATGGAATGACAAAGGAAGGTGGGGCGTTTACGACTTATGGAACCATATTCAGTTTGGACACAAATACTAACGTAGTTAGTGATTTACATGACTTTAATCAAAATATAAATGGATTCTTTCCTTCAGATGTTGGTGGATTGATTGAAGGGAATAATGGTATATTATATGGCATGACATCTTTTGGTGGAGATACATCACTAAATATAAATAATCATTGGGGTGTAGGAGTTTTATTTAGTTTTAATCCTTCAAATAATAATTATTCAGTATTGCACAATTTTGATAGTGTCGGTGGATTTTCTGGGGCACCATATTATATGACTAAAGGAATTAATGGAAAATTATTTGGAATGACCTCTTGGGGAGGTTCTCAAAATTCAGGGGTGATTTTTAGCTATGACATTAATAATAATCTATATTCTGTTATTCACAACTTTGATTCCTTAAATGGATACATGCCTTTTGGAGTATTGTTAGAAAGAGGCACGCCAGAGGGAATTCCTTGTATTAATATTGCAAATAGCATCTCCATTTACCCCAACCCCACCACCACCACCTTTACCATACATCAAGACAATTTTTCCCCCAATCAGCAACTCATCATCACCGATGTGTTGGGCAATAGGGTTTATTCTCAAGCCTTATACACTGCCACCGAGACTATAGATATATCTTATCTAAGCAGTGGCATTTATTTTTATGAGGTAAGGTCGGGATTGGATAGCGCAACTAGCTATCGAGGTAAGTTCATAAAGGAGTAAGAAATATATTATCAGGCACCTTCCGTAAAAGTCAAAGGTGCCTAAAAACCATTTTTATGGCAATTAATCTTGGATTTTACCCTAATTTCAAAATAAAATTTGGCTTTCGCATTGCTAATTAAAATAGTTTTTATATTTTTGCGCTCCCCAAAATCAAATGGGTATTGTAAATTAAAGTAAAAAAGAATGGTAAAAAGTTATGAAACGGTTTTTATTCTTACCCCGGTTCTTTCCGAAGAACAAATGAAGGAAGTAGTTGGTAAATACAATAAGTTCATCACCGAACACGGTGGCGAAATAGTGCATGAAGATCAATGGGGACTAAGGAAACTGGCCTATCCTATCCAGAAAAAGAAAAATGGTTTTTATTCCCTGTTCGAATACAAGTCCAAAGGCGATTTGATTGCTAAATTGGAGTTGGAATTCAAACGGGATGAGCGTGTATTAAGATTCCTTACCGTTAGCTTGGATAAACATGCCATCGACTATAACGACAGAAAAAGACGTGGTCTTATCGGTAGAAACAGACTGGAAAAAGCGGCAGAAACAACAGTTACTGAATAATTAAAACATATTAAACATGGCATTTGACACTAAAATGAGGTACATGGCTCCACAAAAGGTGGAGACTGGTAAAAAGAAATATTGTCGCTTCAAAAAAAGCGGAATAAAATATATCGACTACAAAGACGAAAAGTTTTTGTTGAAGTTTGTAAATGAGCAAGGTAAGGTGCTTCCAAGAAGATTGACAGGCACTTCACAAAAATATCAAAGAAAAGTAGCTACTGCCGTAAAAAGAGCAAGACATTTGGCTTTGTTACCATACGTGGCAGATTTATTAAAAACAAAATAAAAATTTATACCAATGGAAATTATATTAAAGCAAGCCGTTCCTAATTTGGGCGAAATGGATGAAATAGTAAAGGTAAGACCTGGATATGCCCGAAACTTTTTATTCCCAAAAGGTTTTGCAGTTTTAGCCACCGAATCAGCAAAGAAAGTGATGGCAGAAACCATGAAGCAAAGGGAACATAAGGTTAAGAAGATGGTTATGGAAGCACAACAAATTGCTGATACATTGAAAGATGTAACCTTGCAGATTGCTGTGAAAGTGGGCGAAAATGGAAAGATATTCGGTTCCGTTAACAATAGCATGGTAGCAGAAGCATTAAAGGTAAAAGGTTATGAAATAGATAAACGAATGATTTCATTGCCTGAAGATCATATCAAGATGATTGGTACCTATGCTGCTCATATCTCCTTGAACAAAGAAGTTAAGTTCGACCTTAATTTCGAGGTAGTTCCAGAAGCATAGGTAGTAAAGGAATTATCTCAAGTCATACAGCTGGGATTTTGTAGTCAAACTGCAAAATCCCATTTTTTTTAATGAATGTTTCTTCTTTTTAATTCTGCATAATAACGTGCAGCATTTCTCTCATGTTCTTCTAGGGTATGGGCAAAATTGTGATAACCTGAAAAATCCTCTTTTGCACACATATACATATAATTATGATGCGTATAATTCAAGACGCTATACATTGACTCTGCAGTAGGCATGCAAATAGGGCCAGGTGGAAGTCCAGCATATTTGTAAGTATTATATGGTGAATTGACCTTTAGATCATTATTATAAAGTCGTTGTTTGGTATAATCACCAATGGCATATATTACAGTCGGATCCGCCTCCAGTTTCCAACCCTTTTTCTTCAACCTATTCAAATACAATCCAGCTATTATCGGTTTCTCCGAATCTTTTGCAGTTTCCTTTTCAACTATACTAGCCAAGATAGCTACTTCAGCTTTAGTCAATCCAATTGATTTTGCTTTCAAAAGATGTTCCTCGTTCCAAAAATTATCATGAAAAGATTTCATCTTATTGATGAATTCATTTGTACTTGTTGTATAATAATATTGGCTAGTATCTACAATGAAATAAGACAATGAATTTTCAATATCAAGATTGTTTTTATTGCAGAATGAATCACTTTGCATTGTCTTGATAATGATGGAACTATCGACTTCAATCTGTTGAGATATCTTACCTGCAAAATCATATCTTGTATGAATTCCAGTATATGATAGTTTATATGGTATTTGAATACCGGATTTAAAAAGTTTGATTAAATATTTATTATTTCCGTGCGGATGTATGAGATATCGGCCAGGGTGAATATTTGAATTTAGATTTAATATTTTGGCTGCAAAATTGAAGGTTGATTGACTCATGATGATATTTTTTTCTGTTAGTGTCATTGCAATATCCTGTACACTTGAACCAGTTTTAATAATTATATAATTGTCCTTTTTAATGTTTGGATTTATATTGGAACTAAAAAAGACAAGATACATAAAATAACCTAAAACTATGCCAATTAATACGATTATACTTAAGCAAATAAAAAATATTCGTTTAAGACTATTTTGTTTTGTTTGCTTTTTAGACATCAAAGAATATTAATGTAAACGATATATTTATTCATTAACCTTCTTAACTTTGAAATCATCAAATTTCAGCACTTGTATACATTGGTTTTCCATTCCACTTGAACTTGAATTTTTCTTCAAATCAAAATTTGTACTTATTGCCTTCATCTTGTATTCTGAAACATGATTCTCAAATTTAGCATTAAATCTGAGAAATAAATCACCATAATAATTCATGATGTCAAATCCTCTGATTGCATATAATGTTGGGTCGAAATGATATTTAGCATTAAATAATTCATTAAAATGTTTTATCAACGAATCATCCTGATTAATGTAAGTTGATGTATACCAATGATAATCAAGGTTTTGAAGATAGTCAATATCGATGGTCTCATAGTTTTCCCATCTTGGCATACCAATTAAAGCAATGTCATAGTCAGCACGAAAGCCGTTTAATTTACTAACCATTTCAGATACAGTTGCTTCATCTTGGATATTAGTTATGATTATATTTTCGCCAGCAGTATCCAAGCCCCTTTTAATGACTTCGATTCCCTTTTCTGAGATATCATAATGTTTTATCGTATGCTTATTCCCACTACCAATCCATGGCTTCTCAATCACTTCAATATAAATGGAATCAAGTTCTTTTTCCTTTGCAGATTTCGTATGTACGATAATTATATTTTCAAACCTATAATGGTCTGAAACATATTTAGCCATTATTTTTGTTTGTGTTTGAATTGTAGGAGAAATAATCGTTGCGAATGGATTCTCTTCTATCAAGGTTTGGTTGGCAAATGGATAAACCATTGGAATTTTATTTGTTTTAGAATAATTCGATACCTTGTCAATATATCGGTTAAATAATGGACCTATTATTAGGTTCAATCTTTTCAATTCAGTATTTAATAGTAATTTTTTTACCTCAACACTATCGTCTGGTGCGACAAATGTATGAAGATTAACATGAAGACCAAGTTTTTTTAATGAATCCAAGGCAAGGATTACACCTTCATAAAACTCAATGGATGATAAGGTATTTACATTTTCATGTTGATCAAAGAAAATCGGTTTATTCATTGATGAATCATCAGCAATCGTTTCAGGGAAATTAAATGGCAACAATAATCCAACATTGAATATTTCCTTCGATTGAACAATTGGTTTAACGACAACAGTATCTGATTTTATTTCCTTTACAGATGAAACCTTGGATGGTAATCTATTTGGTATATTTAGTGTTTTACCAGCTTTTAATCCTTTGCCAAGTTTAGGATTTGCTTCTTCAATATCTTTTGCGTTAACATGATATTGTTTGGCTAATTCAGATAATGTCTCCCCTTTTCTAATTTTATGCAATAAGTATTCTTTACCTTTGATTAAAACGACTGAATCTTTTAAGGTACTGTTTTGAGAATTACAAAATTGAACAGAAAATACAATAAATAAAAGTAAAGATACAACAAACTTGATCATTGATTGCTTTATAGTAAGATTATCTTATTCCCATTCAATGGTGGCAGGTGGTTTTGAGCTGATATCATAAACTACCCTGTTAATACCTTTTACCTTATTGATGATGTCATTTGACATCTTGCCTAAAAACTGATGTGGCAAGTGACTGAAATCCGCTGTCATGCCATCCATGCTCGTTACTGCGCGAAGACATATCACATTTTCGTAGGTCCTTTCGTCGCCCATGACTCCAACAGCCTGAACTGGAAGGAAAATTGCTCCTGCCTGCCAAACAGAATCATATAAGTCATGTTCTTTTAGTCCATCTATGAATAAGGCATCCGCTTCCTGAAGTATCCTAACCCTTTCCTTGGTAATATCCCCTATAATTCGAATTGCCAATCCCGGTCCTGGAAAAGGATGTCTGTCAATGAAGCTTTTTTGTATCCCCAACTCGGTTCCAACTCTTCTTACCTCGTCTTTAAACAGCGATTTCAGGGGTTCAACTATCTTTAAGTGCATCTTTTCTGGCAATCCCCCTACGTTATGATGCGATTTTATGGTTTGAGATGGTCCATTTACGCTGATACTCTCTATTACATCGGGATAAATCGTCCCTTGTGCGAGCCATTTCACATCTTCTATCTTGTGAGCTTCCTCATCGAAGACATCAATGAACATTCCTCCAATGATTTTACGCTTTTGTTCGGGGTCGGAAACTCCACTCAAGGCATAAATGAATCGTTCCTTGGCGTCAACGCCTATAACGTTGAGACCCATGTGCTTATACGAGTCTAAAACTGTTTCAAACTCGTTCTTCCGCAGCAATCCGTTGTCAACGAATATGCAATACAGGTTTTTACCTATCGCTTTATGGAGCAGGTTGGCCGCTACCGTGCTGTCAACTCCTCCACTTAAGCCCAATACCACCTTATCGTCGCCAAGAGTCTGTTTCAACTGACCGATAGTGCTGTCGATGAAGGATGCAGGTGTCCAATCCTGGCTGCATTTGCATATATCTACTACAAAGTTCTTCAAAAGTATCTTTCCCTCTGTAGTATGGGTTACTTCAGGATGAAATTGTATGCCGTAGGTATCTTCGCCCTTGACTTTAAATGCCGCTATGTTGACATCCTTTGTACTTCCTATGAGTTCAAAATTATCCGGAATACTCGATATGGTGTCACCATGACTCATCCATACTTGCGTACCCCTCGACATGCCCTTTAGCAGTTCATTGTCGAAGGAAATCTGATCCAAGTTCGATCTTCCGTACTCCCTTATCTTGCTGGCTGTCACCTCCCCTTCGTTTTGTTGAGCCAACATCTGCGCTCCATAACAAACTCCTAACAAAGGAAGCTTCCCCATCAGGCCTTTGGTCCTTATCTGGGGGGCATTGTCATCCCGAACGGAGGCAGGGCTACCCGAAAGGATGATTCCTCTAATCTCCTCGGTGATTACTGGTATCTTGTTGTAAGGATGTATCTCGCAATAGACGTTTAGTTCCCTTATCCTGCGAGCAATGAGCTGCGTATATTGCGATCCGAAATCGACGATTAATATAGTATGTTGCATGGGGGCAAAAATACAATTTATATTTATGATTTAGGAATATATGTTGCATTTTTCTCACCTCATCTTTCCGAAGACTGACCAGCTTTCGCTGTTTGTTGCAAATATTTAGTAAGTTTGCGACCAATAAATTACAATCATGAGACCACGCCATACCCGAACTGTAGAGAGACCCTTGATGGAGATACTCTACCAAGACAATCATCTAATCGCAATCAACAAAAAGCCCTCCGAAATAGTGCAAGGCGACAAAACCGGCGACAAACCGATGAGCGAAATGGTGGCAGATTACCTCAAGAACCGATTGGACAAACCCGGTGATGCATTTATCGGCGTCATCCATCGCCTCGATAGACCCGCCAGTGGCGTAGTGCTATTCGCCAAGACCAGCAAGGGCCTCGAAAGGATGAATGAGCTATTCCGGGAGAACAGAATCAAAAAAACCTATTGGGCAGCGGTAGCCAACAAGCCGATGAATGAAAAGGGAACCCTCGTAAATTGGCTCATTAAGGACGAACAGCGAAACAAAACCATGGTTTTCGACAAGGAAGTGACCGGTTCGCAACGCGCAGAGCTCGATTATGACCTCATAGCCAGCATAGACAACTACCATTTGCTCGAAATAAACCTCAAAACGGGCCGCCATCACCAAATAAGGGCGCAACTGGCCAAAATAGGCAGCCCAATAAAAGGCGACCTTAAATATGGCTACCCCCGAAGCAACATAGATGCATCCATACATCTGCATGCTCGCCGCATAGAGTTCATGCATCCCGTCAAAGATGAGCCGATGGCCATAGCAGCGAACCCTCCGAGAGACAGAGTGTGGGGAGCCTTCATCAATGAGCTGTTTCCGAGATACTAAGTCCCGATTCTGCTCGATAACCATCCTAATTTAGACCTCGATTATTTCATGATGGCCCGAAATGGGGCTATTATTAAATAATCGAATAGGAATAAAAACCAACAGTAGTTCATTTATTGCTGAATATCATCAATGGTTATCATTAAGGTTGATAATCTTTGATGATGATGATTATTGATGATAATCAAGCAAGAAAATAGGCGCCAAAATAGGCCGGATACAGGACTGCTCCAGCAAAAATCTTGACCAAAATAGCCAAAAACTCAACAATAATCAATAAATATAATGATTATCAATGTAATTTTACGCCTAAATCGTCCGATTTCTGAACTCAAAAAAGCCAACACTCGACTCAAACAAGCGAAAACTCGACTCAAAATAGCAAAACCACGACGTAAATCGGCAAAACCACGACGTAAATCGGCAAAACCACGACGTAAAATTGCAAAACCACGACGCAGGTATCCGTTTCTCGTTCGGGAAAAGGATACCTGCGTCCCGTTTTCGCTTACTTGCGTCCTGTTTTTACAAGTTTACGTCCCGTTTTCGCTTACCTGCGTTCCATTTTTACAAGTTTACGTCCCAGTTTTTGAGGGTGCCGTTTTGGTTTTTGATGATCTTGTTTAAGATTCAGCATTATTCATCAAATCATTACCAATTATAATCTTGATTGATGATGGTTGTCTTTAATGATCATCATGATGAGTCTCATTAACAATGATTAACAGTATAGCACCGCTGCGGGCCATACTGTTATTATAAATAGGAGTAAAGTAGGGAAGAAAATTTGGCTTGTCGGGGTTGTGGCTATGGTTATTATATGTATTTTTGCGCCCTAAAATTAATAGAATAATGAAAAATAAGCTCCTCCCAATCGTGTTGATGACGGCCTTGGTCGCCTTGATGGCTTGCAATGGCAAACAAACGAAAGTTGCAGACAGCGGTCCTGACCCATTAGTATCACATATTGATTCCGGCGTCAAGGCTGGCGAAGATTTCTTTCTGTTTGCGAACGGTAAATGGTTTAAAAACAACCCCATACCCGCATCGGAACAGCAAAATGGCCTGTGGCAGCTTATTCAAGACACGATTAATGCACAAGTTCGCAACATTTGTGAAACTTCGGCCTCAATGGCGAAAGCTGAACGCGGAAGCAACAAACAAAAGATCGGGGATTTCTTTTTTACCGGCATGGATAGTGCTACGCTGAACAAGGATGGGATGAAAGCAGTGCAGGAAGAGCTTGGAAATATTGACAAAATAACGGATTTAGGCGGCTTGGTGAAGATGGCAGCCTACATTCATTCGGTTTCAGGCAGTCCTTTGTTTGGTTTTGGCGTGGGACAGGATGATAAGATCAGCAATAAGAATGCCGTATTCCTAAGTCAGGGCGGTTTAAGTCTGTCTAATCGAAATTTTTACTTCGATATGGATGCTCGAGCCAAGATGATACGAGAAAAGTTTGTGGAACACCTTACCAACATGTATAAATTGATGGGTTATGACGCAGCTAAGGCAAAGACATCCGCAGATAAGGTGATGCAACTCGAAACTTCGATAGCCAAGACCTCAAGAAAGAAGGAAGATACCCGCGATCCATTGAAAAATTACAACAAAATGCCATATTCAGGCCTGAAAAAGCTGGTTCCTAACGTGGATTGGGCCTTGTTCTTCGAAGATGTGAACCTTAAGAACGTGGATACGGTGGTGGTAGGCCAGCCGGAGTATTTCACCGCCCTGAATACGTATTTGAAAAGCGTGCCTATGGATGTTTGGCGCGATTATTTGAAATATCATTTCATAAAAGGACTTTCGCGCTACCTGGATGACAAAACTTACATGGAGTCTTTCCAATTTTACAGCACGGTATTGCGAGGTGTAAAAGAACCAAAGCCAAGATGGAAACGAACTGTGGAACAAACGAACGCATCTTTGGGAGAATTGATCGGACAAGTGTATGTTTCAGAATACTTGCCGAAAGGAACCAAGGAGAAATTGGTGGAGATAGGCACGGCAATAAAGGATGTTTACGCAGAAAGGATAAAAGGACTTGACTGGATGAGCGCCGGCACCAAGGAAAAGGCAGAACATAAACTGAAAACGATGGTTATGAAGATAGGTGCGCCAGATAAATGGAAGGATTTGAGTGCCTTGAGCGTGGATAGGAACAGTTACGTCCGCAATGTGATGGCTGCCAACAAGTGGTCGTTCAATTACATGATAAATAAGTTCGGTAAGCCCGTAGATAGGACAGAATGGGACATGGAACCACAGACCTATAACGCGTATTACAATCCATCGAACAATGAAATAGTGGTTCCAGGCTGCAATATCATAGTTCCAGGCTATGAAAGGAAATTGGCAGACGATGCATTGCTGTATTCCATCATAGGCGGTTCAACTTTTGGTCACGAAATGACACATGGCTTCGATGATCAGGGAAGCAAATACGATGAATTGGGAAATCTGAACAACTGGTGGACATCTGAAGACAGCATAAAGTTTTATACCAAGACAAAAATGATCGTTAAACAGTTCAATGAGTATGTTGCCGTCGACAGTTTGCATGTAAATGGCGAATTGACACAAGGTGAAAACATAGCTGACCTTGGCGGCATCATGATGGGCTATGAAGCTTTCAAGAAAACGAATCAATACAAGAACAAAGAAGCTATTGGAGGCCTGAATCCGGATCAACGCTTCTTCTTGGGATATGCTTTTGCCTGGATGATCAATGCCAGACCCGAAGCTATTGCAGATCAAGTTCGAAGCAATGAACATTCACCTGCAAAATTCAGGGTTATCGGTCCATTAACGGATATGCCAGAGTTCTTAAGCACGTTTAACATCAAGCAAGGCGATGCCATGTATCGTGCTGATAGCGTTAGAGTCAAGATTTGGTAAGTTCAAGGCAAATTGATAGAATTGTTTTGTAGGTTATAAGTTGATAGTGTATAGTTAGCTGCAATTATTGGTAACAATTTTCAATTATCCTGCTAGAAATTGAAAAATATAAGTTGATAAAATTCCGTTTGAATAGTCAAATTAGAACAAACTCACTATAAAAATGAATAAGTTGTCCAAAATTGATGTTGCCACGTTTAATTGATTAAAATCATATTTGCGAATGTTGTTTGTCATATTCCATGCTTAAATAAAGTAGTTTTTTTGCGGCTGAATATTTGACATAAATAACCGAGAAAAATTCAATGTAGATAAGATATTTAGTCATTAGTAAATTAACATCACACAACAACAAATAGACAACAAGAATAAATTTATGGAAAGCAAAAAGATAGTAGCGGTAGAGATAAGTCACAGAAAGGCACCAATGGATATTAGAGAGCGTTTTGTATTCAATAAGGAATACATTAGCGGTTTATCAAAGACTTTTAAGGAAAAAATGGGCTGTGAGGAGGTTTTTATCTTATCTACTTGCAATCGTTTCGCCATTTATGCATATACAAATGATGTTAATCCGATTTTAGGGTTCTTCAAGCATTGTGGCGATATCAGCCAATACACCACCGTTTGCGATGATACAGAAACAGCAGTAATTCACCTCTTTGCTACTGCAGCTGGATTAGAGTCCCAAGCCATTGGCGAACATCAAATCCTTGGTCAGTTGAAAGAATTCTTTGAATTGAACCAAGAGGCACATACCATAGGGCCAGTTTTGAATAACCTGATTCGTTCTGCCATCCATTGCGGTAGAATGGTAAGGACGAATACTGATATTGGCAGATATGTAACCTCACTTTCAGGTGTAGCCTACGAAATGTTGAAGAATCGTGACATGGAATTGAAAGATACCTCGGTTGCATTGATAGGCACTGGCGAAATGGCAGCATTGATGTGGAATTTCATCGAGAAGGATGAGTATAAAAACTTATATGTAGTAAGTAGAGATGAGCAACGGGCCAGAGAATTTGCTCGTGATATTGCCAAACCAATAATGTTGAATGATTTCTCTTCTGTAATTAATGATGTTGACGTTATTATTGGTGTTACCACTGCTAAGGAACCGATAATGTGTTCTTCAATATTAGGAAACAAGACTACCGACAACGATATATTGATGATTGATTTGGGAATGCCTCGTAACTTTGACTTGGATTTTAAGGATACGGAAAGTGTTACCCTTTATGATTTGGATGACATCAAACAAATAACTTATAACTCGATGTTGAAACGCCAGGCGGAGATACCGAAGGCAAACGACATCATTTCGGAGGCTGGTAAAGAATATGTGGAATGGCTAAATAATAGAGAGGTGGTGCCTGTAATCGTCGGGCTTAAAGAACATGTAGAGAATTGTATTGCTGAAGAACTGAAGTGGGTCTATCCTAAGTTAGGTCATCTTGATGATATTCAAACTCGTAACCTCAACAAATTGGTTTCTCGCATTTCTCAAAGTATCCTTAAAGAACCTATTAAGAATATCAAGGATGCCGCACAAAATACTGCCCAAAAAGAAGAGATTGTCAAGGTAATTAACCAAATCTTCAACTTAAACTAATACCCTTGGTAACAAAAAAAATTATTGTTGGAACTCGAGGCAGCAAACTTGCCTTGACACAAAGCGGAAAAGCCATCAGGTTATTGGAAAAACTAAACCCTGGCGTTATCTTTGAGTTTAAAATCATCAAAACATCGGGAGATAAAGGTAACATCAGTCAAATTGGAGCTTTCGTAAGAGAAATAGAAACCGAATTGCTGAATGGAGAAATTGATATTGCCATACATAGTTTAAAAGACCTCCCCTCCGACTCTCCTGCGGGCTTACTATTTGGTGCCATACCCGAAAGAGTGGATGTAAGAGAAGCATTGATTGCCCCGTTAGGAATGACCTTCGATACTCTGCCTCTAAATGCAAAGATTGGTACTGGCAGTTTAAGAAGAATAGCCCAATTAAAGCAGATAAGACCAGACCTAGAGTTTGTTCATATTCAAGGAAACGTTGATACTAGAATATCCAAGGTTGATAATGGTGATGTTAATGCCATCATCTTGGCCCATGCTGGTTTGCATCGCTTGGATATGTCATCCAGGGTTAATCAATTGTTTACTATAGAGGAGCTGGTTCCTGCTGTTGGGCAAGGTGCATTGGCAATTCAGGTAAGAGAAAGTGATGAATCCACAAAAAATATTGTAGGTAAATTGGATCATTTACCCACCCGCAAAGCCGTTGAAGCTGAACGTGAATATCTAAAGATTATAGGAGGAGGTTGCAAGACACCATACGCTGCTTATGCTATTTTGAATGATGATTCCATCACTATCAAAGGTGTTTTGTCAGATGAAACCGGAAATAATTTGGTGAGAGGTAATATAACTGGACCGATCAATCAACATTTAAATATAGCTGCACAATTAGTTGCTTCCTTAAGAGCAAAGCTTCGTACCCAATTTCGTTAATGATTAGTAAATGAACATTTCTAAAACAATATTGTCAGGCAAACACATAGTCCTCACTAGAGCCCTTCATCAGAATGCAAAATTTAGCAATGACCTTATTGCTTTGGGTGCGATACCTATCATCTTTCCTACCATAGAAATTAAAACAATTGCCGACATTGCTTTAATCGACAAGGCCATCAGCAATATCAGAGATTATACATTCATTATCTTTACCTCTGCCAATGCAGCGGAGCTATTCATGATGAGATATCGATTTGTAATCGGAAATATTATCCTTCCAAACGAAATTAAAACCATTGCTGTAGGCAAATCAACCGCTGGTGTCCTTGCAAGTTTCGGCATAGAAAACAGCAAGGTGCCTGAAGCTTTCATGTCAAAGGAAATTCCTGCCATCTTGGGCGATATTACTGGTAATAAAATCCTTATTCCTTGTTCGGAATTGGCTAAAGAAGACTTAAAGTTGAACCTTGAAAACAAAGGAGCAGAAGTTCACTCCATTGCCATTTACGACAATCAAATTCCTGAATCCATAGACCATTCCATTCTTGATCAACCGATAGATTACCTCACTTTTACCAGCCCTTCCACCGTTGTTGGTTGGATTAAAATTATTGCTGATTCTAAATTTATTCTTCCCGACTACACCTGCATCGTAGCCATAGGAGAGATTACTGCTGATGCTGCCAAAAGTGTTGGTCTAAAGGTTGATGTCATCGCCAAAGAACATACTACTGAAGGAATGATCAGTGCCATGATATACTACGAAAATGCTATTCTTGCAACCAACAATGTTCAATAAATAAATTAAAACAAAATGATACTGCGCCCTAGAAGACTTAGAAAAACAGTCAACCTTCGCAAGATGGTTAGAGAAACTACCGTCACCGTCAATGACTTGATTTACCCTTTGTTCATTATCCCTGGAGAAAACAAGATAGAGCCCATCAGTTCCATGCCTGGCCAATCGCGTTTCACGGTGGACATGCTCGAAAATGAACTCAAGGAACTCTCTGCATTAGGAATAAAATCAGTTCTTATTTTCGGTTTGACGAACCATAAGGATGAACTTGCCGGCGATGCTTCCAATCCGCATGGTACTGCCCAAGAGGCCGTTAGTTACATAAAGAAGAACTACCCTGATATGGTCGTCATTACCGATGTCTGCATATGCAGCTACACTTCTCATGGGCATTGTGGCATCATCAAGAATGATTATCTCGACAACGATTCCTCCATCGATATTTTGGGCAAGGTGGCGGTTTCTCATGCCCAAGCGGGTGCTGATATCGTGGCACCGAGTGCCATGCTCGATGGACAGATTAATGCCATCCGAACTGCCTTGGATCATGCCGGTTTTCCTGAGGTCTCCATCATGTCTTATGCCGCAAAATATCAAAGTGCCTTCTATGGTCCATTCCGTGAGGCTGCCGATTCGGCCCCGCAGTTTGGCGATAGGGCTTCCTATCAGATGGATATTGGAAATAGCCAGGAGGCGATGCGTGAAATGGAGATTGACATAGACGAAGGCTGCGACTTTTTGATGGTGAAGCCTGCCCTACCCTTTTTGGATATTATCCGCATGGGCAAAGACCGTTACAATTTGCCGATGGTGGCCTATAATGTTAGTGGAGAATATGCTATGATTAAGGCGGCAGCACAATTGGGGTGGTTGGATGAAACCAAATCAATGATGGAATCCATCACCGCCATCAAACGTGCAGGTGCAGACCTTATCATCACCTATTTTGCCAGGGATATTGCCAAATACCTGCGCTCCAATACTTAAATTAATCTTCATCGTTTTGTTGAAATGAATACTGATAGCTGAACCTTATGCAGTAAAGTTTCATTTATTTGGATTAATTAATGGTGAAACCTTACAGAAACTGCAATGTACCTGTCTTGATGCTTGGTCAAACTGGATGAGAAACCTGTCAGGAGTTATGGTCACAGCAGGGGGGGGGATATCGTCATTGTTTAGAATTAAAAACAGCACTGCATAGGTCAAATGAAAATGCTTGCACTTCACTTTTTATTCGATTATAAAAGGCTTCAATATTTTCATAATTCAATTCTGTTTTATCTTTAAACTCACTTATTTCCTTTACTTTAGCAAATATTTTACTACCATGCTTTATATTATTATTTACATCTAATAATTCCTCAACTTGAAGATACCCATTCAAGTTTTCGAATACTATATTCTTGCTTTGAAAAAATGAGACAATATTTTTCAAAATATAAAACTTTGTAATATCCTGCGTTGGATATTCTGACCTAACAATAGACTTGATCCCTATCTCCAAACTTTTGTACAAATAAATAACTTTCATTTCAGACAATGCAGTTAGACGTTCATTTAATGTCTCTCTATCATAACGAAGTTCGTTTAACCCTCTAAAAATATCCTCATCTTCTTGAGTTGGTATTCCATTGTTGTCTTCGTCAAAGTTACTAACCTTCATATTACTTAATTTTGTTTCTTTTGAATTTATTTCATTCAAATTATCAATAAGTAAACTAAAAGTTTTGCTGATTGCATCCTTGAAAGTAATAAAATCAAATACATCTCCATAGGTACGTAATATATCTAATCTTCTACTTTCTTCTTCACTAAGAATCGTTTTAATCATA
>CAIWCG010000245.1 GCA_903911135.1 uncultured Bacteroidota bacterium | reverse complement strand
GCACCGGTTCAGGTAGGTGGTTCGAGAGGAGTGCTCTTGACTGCCGTAATGGTTCTGACCTTATTTTTCGGAAAGAGAAATACATCAGAATCCTCAAAAAACGTTTCGCAAACGGATGGGAAGAAATCCGTAAGAAGAATAGGTAAGTCGAATCCTTATTTTATTCTTACCACCCTCCCAAACCCGAATCAGATAATTACCGCCATAATGAAGATGCCTAAGAGCTATAAGTTAAGAGGAGATTGGGCTAGGGCGATTATCAATGCGTGTTCGGGCAATA
The DNA here is from genome assembly GCA_903911135.1 of uncultured Bacteroidota bacterium. Taxonomy (GTDB): domain Bacteria; phylum Bacteroidota; class Bacteroidia; order AKYH767-A; family JABDAW01; genus JABDAW01. The sequence continues at coordinate 3,458 of CAIWCG010000245.1, read as the reverse complement.
CTTATATAGTCATACTGCCAGCCACCATCATTACTTATCTGGCTCTATTGACTGCATACGTTACCGCTCAAACCAACATGAAATTGCGTACCGCAGGTTTAAAGCCCATTCGGGATAATGCTTGGAAGTTGGTGGAGAATGCTTTGAATTCGTTGATGGCGGTGGCACAGGCCAATGGAAATGCAAGTCCGGCTACAGCGATAACAATCATTCAATCTGGTTTGTTTTCTGTAAAAAGCGTTTCAGGCAATAAAATTCCTGTTTACAATGTATCCAATACTTTCACTGCGGGCACAATGAAAATGGTTGCCCCAGGTGCTCCAAGGATAGCGTTTCACATTTGGGAGAAATCCGTTGACGGCGTTATTTGGGCACCTGTCGGCATTTCTCACAAATCAAGGATGTCTTATGCTGGCTTTATCCCTGTTTCAAAAGTGTGGGTGAGGCATCGTACTGACAACAATGGAGTTCTTTCGGCGTGGCAGTTTTTTTATGTCACCGTTGAATAAGAAATTTGCTGGTTTTTAATTTCTTTTACACGGCAGGGTATCTTTTAATTAAGGTACCCTGCTTTTTTATGAATATATATTTATTGAATTAACTTGAATGTTCCGCCAAAAAATAAGCCCTTTCGAAGCTACCTACCATCAAAGCATAGCCCTGACATGCCCAGAATTATCCTGCCATTACGAAGGCCAAGGTATTTGGCGGCAGATAATCGATGGCTGGCAGGTAGCACCAAGATACGAGAACTGTTTGTAGGCTCCAAAATAAAAATCAAGGAATTATGCTTAGGAAGGAATTTTTAGACTGTTTTTGTTTTTTTCTTCTGGATAGCTTTTAATCTATCTAAGGTTTAAGCTATACCCGGCGGACGAAGAACATCCGCCGGGATGTAACCTTTAAAGCAATAAGTGCACTTATTGATTAATAACGATTTTCGCGTCTTTTGTAGCCGCCGCCACCGCCACCTCTGTTGTTGTCTTCTCTAGGCTTTCTTTCCTCTGATTTGTTGACAACTAGTGCACGACCTTGCATCTCAACACCATTTAATTGATCAATGGCTCTTTGAGCTTGTTCGTCGTCAGGCATATCAACAAAACCAAAGCCTTTGCTGCGACCTGTAAATTTATCGGTAATAATTTTTACTGTGGCAACCGAACCGATTTTTTCGAATTGCTCTCTTAATTCTTCTTCCTTAACATTGTAAGAAAGACCTGCTACGAAGATGTTCATAATAATTTATTTTTTAATTACGGGGGCAAAGATAAGAATAATATTAGAAATAAAAATTTATTTTCTAATTATTATTGTTAACGGCGTCCTTGCTTCGGTCTGTTCCGATGCTCATGAAGAGACCTGCAAAGATAAATCTTGGAGCCTGTGCCCTTACGGGTTGGGTGAAAGAGCCATCGGTGGAGTATCGATAATTATATATATTATCCGTCCCCAATACATTGCTGACAGAAAAAACTATTACACTGAACCAACCTCCGATTTTGGTTAAATAGCTCGCATTTAACCCTAAACTGGTATAATTTGGAGTCATGGAATTGGGGTAGGAGGGGTAGTCAGCACTAAAAATCGGGTTGTTGACATTATAATATGGCCTACCGGTAGCATAGGTATATGTAGCGCCAAAATAGGTTCGAATTGGAATGACATATTTCTTAAAGACAATGTTGGCGGTGTGCTTTGAAGCAAAGTTTGGAACTTCTTCTGATGGAAAATTCAAAAAGTTTCTTTTTGTGTCCAAATAGGTATAGGATATCCAAATGTCTGAATTCTTGACTGTTTTCTTGTCTCTGAAAAATACATCAATACCTCTTGCGAAGCCATTTCCTGAATTATTTAAGTGTATTGGGCCTCCCAATGGGGTATTATTTAGGTCATATTTTACCAAATCAGCATACTTCTTATAATAGTATTCGACGCGAAAGGTTCGATTATCATCAATGTGCTGGTAGTTTAATATATAATGTGTAGCTTTTTCATAGGTTATGGTCTTGGATCTGAACAAAAGACTATCAATAGGTAACTGATAGAAATCGCCATAAGCAAAAGAAACTTGGCTGAACTCACTGGTTTTATAAGCGATTGAAGTTCGTGGAGCGATGTTAGAATGATTGATGTAATTGGAATTTTCTGCTCTTGCTCCAAGCCTTGCAACTAATCTTGTTGAAAAGTATATGTCCGATTCAACAATTCCAGCCGTTTTTATATCATCAATGGTAAATGCGTTTTGCATGATGACTGAACTATATGATGGCAGGATAAATTCATTATGCCATTTATGAATTTCACCACCAAAATGGATTGAGGATAATTTCCCAATATAGCTTGTCAGTAAAACCTTCCCTTGCAGATAGTTGTCATTTTTCTTTAATGGATAGGTATCGAATTTAATGTCATCATTATTTTGACTGTATGATGTTCCTAAAAATAAGGTCCATTTCTGGCTTAAATATTCCTTATAGGTTGCATTGGTATAAATGTCGTTATTTTTTATTTCAAACCGATTTTTAAATGTCTTTCCATATTCCAAACTGTCTAAATTATCCTGAAACACCGCTATGTGGGAATAGTTATCATAGGCATAAAACTTAAACAAGCCAGTCTTGGAGGTTTTAATTCTGAAATTCATCGAACCTCCGGTAAAAACAGGATCTACATTAAAGTCTACATCTTGTTTTACCATTGCAAAATAGGGGGCAAGATTAGTGTAGTTTACATCAAAACCGATAGATGCATTTGCGCTATCAAACAAATGGCTGTGCCCAAATCCCAAACCAACTGAAGAAAATGCCATTGTTGAGGAAGTTCGATCAGCAATATCCTGACTCTCCAATACTAATGCAGATGACATCGCATCTCCATATTGTGCAGAATATCCTCCAGTACTGAAAATCGTTCCCTTGAATAAAAATGGAGAAAATCTTCCTCTGGCAGCAACATCAGGAACTCCACTATAATATGGGTGCGCCACTTCCATTCCATCAATAATGGTTTTTGTTTCATTTCCAGTTCCTCCCCTTACAAAAAGTCCTTCAGATTCACTGGCCAATTGAGCACCTGGCAAAGTTTTTAATGCACCGTAAATATCTCCAGATGCGTTAGCTGTGGTAACGATATCCAAAGGTTTTAAAACAGTTCCCCTTTTTGCATCACTTGCTTCAATTGCTCCAGCAGAAATCGTAACCGCTTTTAATTGGTTAACAATTTCCTTTATGATTGGATTATATACTAGTTCTTTGCCAGAAATCTTAGTTGTATAATCAAGGGGTTCATAGCCAATAAAAGTAACGGATATAATTATTTCGCCAGTATCATTTGCAATAAAGGAATAGGCTCCATTTGCATCAGAAGATGAACCATCATAACTGCCTTTAATGAAAATATTAGCCCCTGGTACGGGCTTATTGTGGTCATCAAATATCTTTCCGGATATTTTTGTTTGG
>CAIWCG010000244.1 GCA_903911135.1 uncultured Bacteroidota bacterium | reverse complement strand
CCCATATCCCCTCTCGTAACACCCATATCTCCTCTCGTAACACCCATATCTCCTCTCGTAACACCCATATCTCCTCTCGTAACACCCATATCTCCTCTCGTAACACCCATTTTTCCTCTCGTAACACCCATATCTCCTCTAGTAATGACCATTTTTTCCATAGTAAATCCATTTTTTCCCTTCGCCTTAACCATTTTGTAATATTCTTTGCAGCTTTCTCAAATCATTCCAAGTATTTTTATCCAAACATGAACCCAATAAACCGTCCATTAAAGTATATTTCATACTCTACAATGATAATTTAATTTGCCAGATTCATTTTTTTTTCTTAGTTTTGCTCAATCAAATGAATAAACGCATCCGCATATACGCCATTGCCGCTATCCTTCTTGTCCTCTCCCTCAAGATGGTCAGCCAAGGTCTTATCAACAATGGCGCTTATATCGTTCTCAATAACGGTCCATATATTTATATTAACGGCTCTACCGGAAACTACATGAATCAGGATGCAAGCACCAATCGAGGCCGAATCGCTGTCAACACCTCCGGTTCCATTCAGCTCAACGGCAACTGGACAAACAACTCTGCCGATGTCACAAACAAAGTTTTCACCACCAATGCCGGCACAGTAAATTTTATCGGCAATACCCAATCCATAAACGGAACTGCCACCACCTATTTCAATAACCTCAACCTTGCCGGTACAGCAGGTTCCACCAAAACACTCAATGTAAACACACTCGTTGGCGGTGGCTATGTCAATCCCCTCGGAGTCCTCTCCGTTGGCTCCGATATCCTCGACCTAAACCAACATACCCTCACCATTAATAACCCAAATACCACCGCAGTAACCTACGGCTCCGGTTATATCCTTAGCGAAACAAATGTAGCTGTCAATCCAAGCATCATCCAATGGAATATGGGAACCGTCACCGGTGCTCACATCTTTCCTTTTGGCGTGGCCAGCGTTCAGATTCCTTTCACTTTCAATAAACTCACCTCTACCGATGCCAATATTCAAGTATCTACCCGTGCCACTGCCGCCAGCGACAATCTTCCTTGGGCTGGCATCAGCGATGCCAATACTGTTCCCGCCGTTAACAATATGAACAGCGTTTGGGGTGGCTCAGCCGTCACCTCCGTCATCGATCGTTGGTGGGATATTTATAGTGCAGCAGGAGTAACCGCCAATGTCACTTTCTCCTATCGTGGTATCGAAAACACCATGACATCCAACCCCAACGGTCCTATCCAAGCACAACACTGGAATGGAAGCATATGGGAATTGCCCGTTGGTTCCGGAACTGGTCTAACAGTAGGTGTTGGCACCTGCACCATGAATGGCATCAGTGCCTTTTCACCATGGGTTCTTGTCTCCGCTGATCATCCTCTTCCCATTCAGCTGCTCGATTTTTCTGCCGAATGCAATCATGATGAAGTAGCCATCAATTGGTCTACGGCATCCGAAGTGAACAACAAATATTTTACCCTTCAAAAAAGCAAAGATGCCAATGATTTCTATGACCTTCTTACCATTAATGGCCAAGGAAACAGCAATCATCTCGTCAATTATTCTTTCAGCGATAAACATCCATTCATTGGCAATACCTATTATCGCCTGAAACAAACCGATTTCAATGGCGACTATACCTTGTCAAACATAATTACCACTAATTGCAATATAAATAATGGTCTTGAGATTCTTAATGTCTTTGGCGATTTCAACAACCAGAACACAGCCATCATCTATAATGTTTCACAATCAGGTACTTGTCATATTTCAATTTATGATGTCTTAGGCAATCAAGTCCTTTCCACCATTCAACATGCAGAAATGGGAATCAATAAAGTAAATTTGAATTGCTCGAGTCTATCCAATTCAATTTATTTTTTAAGTATAACCGATGGCAGTAAATCAATAACTCATAAGTTCATTTATTGATTTATTATTTATACTTAAAACCTGTTTTAATAAATAATCACTTCCAGTTTTCAATGTTTTTTCTATTAGTCCATGATCTTCAATGGTCAATTTATTTACTAACATTTCATTTTTCTTTATGTTGAAAACTTTTTCATCCCCTTGCCCCTAATTTAAGTAAATTTGCCTTCCCGGTTTTTCTTTTTAATCTAATAATAATGCCAGAATTCACTCACCTCCACGTCCACACTCAATATTCACTTCTTGACGGTGCTGCACGCATCGATTCACTCATGGAAAATGTGAAAAACAATGGCATGAAATCATTGGCCATCACCGATCACGGCAATATGTTCGGTGTGCCGAAATTTGTTTCTGAAGCAAAGAAGAAAGGTATTCTTCCTGTCATCGGTTGTGAGTTTTACTTGGCTCATGGTAGCCGTCACGACAAAACGAAACGTGAGGATGTAGAGGAAAAAAATATCTACCATCAGTTAATCCTAGCAAAAAATGAAATAGGTTATAAGAACTTATCTCAGCTTAGTTCTCAAGCATATATCGAAGGTTATTATTACAAGCCAAGAATAGACAAGGAATTGATAAGAAAGCATAAGGAAGGCTTGATTGCCACCACTTGCTGTCTTGCAAGTGAAATAAATCAAACCATACTTCATCGTGGCGAAAAGGAGGCAGAGAAATTGTTTCTTGAATGGCTCGAAATCTTTGGTGAGGACTATTATATCGAGATTCAACGACATGGAATAAAAGAGCAGGACATTTGTAATGAGGTGTTGCTTCGCTGGTCGAAGAAATACAATGTAAAAGTCATTGCTACCAACGATGTTCATTATGTGAACATGAAAGATTCTGAAGCTCAGGATATTTTATTATGCCTGCAAACAGGCAAGGATTATGATGATCCTGCAAGGATGAGGTTTCAGAACAATCAGTTCTATCTGAAAACCAAAGAAGAGATGGAAGAGTTGTTCAAGGATGTTCCTGAAAGCCTTGACAATACTACCGAAATCATCTCCAAGATAGAACCGTTGAAATTGGAGCGAAGCATTTTGTTGCCTTTCTTTCCGCTTCCTGAAAGTTTCCAATCGATGGATGATTATTTGAAATTTCTGTCTTATGAAGGTGCCAGAAAAAAGTATGGCGAACTTACTGAAACACTCATTCAGCGACTTGATTTTGAATTGAGCGTAATTAAGGATATGGGCTTTGCTGGTTATTTTCTGATTGTTCAGGATTTTATTGCGGTGGCAAAGACCCTAAAGGTTTCTGTTGGTCCGGGTAGAGGCTCTGCTGCTGGTTCAGTAGTGGCTTATTGCACTGACATTACCAACATAGATCCCATCAAATATGATTTGCTCTTTGAAAGGTTCTTGAATCCTGAACGAGTTTCCATGCCCGATATCGATATTGATTTTGATGATATAGGTCGAGAAAAGGTCATAAACTATGTAATTGACAAGTATGGAAAAGACAAGGTTGCCCAGATAGTAACATTTGGAACGATGGCCGCCAAGTCAGCCATCAAGGATGTTTCCCGTGTACTCAAACTTCCTTTGAATGAAGCCAATAGAATTGTAAAGCTGATTCCTGATGGCTTGAATGTTTCACTCAAGAAAGCCTTTGATGATGTCAAGGAATTATCCGAACTCAAGATTAATAATGGACAACTGCAAAGCAAGGTCTTGAATTTTGCAGAGGTGTTGGAAGGTTCTCCACGGCATACGGGCATTCACGCTGCAGGGGTCATCATCGCTCCAGATAATTTATTGAATTTCATTCCTGTCTGCACTTCAAAGGACTCTGAATTGCTGATTACCCAATATGATGGCAAGTATGTGGAGTCTGTGGGGATGTTGAAGATGGATTTTCTGGGCTTGAAAACCCTAACCATCATCGTTGATGCTGTGGAATTGATTGAACAGAATCATGGAGTCAAAATCGACATCGATAACATACCTTTGGATGACAAAAAGGCATTGGACCTATATCAGCGTGGCGATACCATCGGTACCTTCCAGTTCGAATCTGATGGAATGCGCCAATATCTCAAAGACCTTAAGCCTACAAATATAGAAGACCTCATTGCCATGAATGCCTTATATCGTCCAGGGCCAATGGATTTCATTCCGAAGTTCATTGCCTGCAAACATGGACGCGAGAAGGTGGAATATCCTCATCCTATCTTGGAAGGAATTCTTAAGAATACCTATGGCATTATGGTCTATCAGGAACAGATTATGCAAACGGCACAGATAATGGGAGGCTTTACTCTTGGTGGAGCAGATTTGTTGCGTAGAGCGATGGGAAAGAAGGACATGGCCAAGATGGATGAGCAAAAGGCAATCTTTGTGGAAGGTGCCAAAAACAAGGGCATTGACGAAAAGAAGGCCGAAGATGTATATGCGGTGATGGCCAAGTTTGCGGAGTATGGTTTCAACCGTTCCCATTCTGCGGCATATTCCGTGTTGGCCTATCAAACGGGCTATCTCAAGGCACATTATCCAAACGAATTCATGTCTGCCGTGCTCACCAACTCGATGAGCGACATTAAGAAAGTGGCCTACTACATGGAAGAGTCTCGCAGACAGAAGATTGCCGTTCTTGGCCCCGACATCAATGAAAGCAAGTTCAAATTTACGGTAAATAAAAGCGGTGCCATTCGTTTTGGTTTGGGGGCGATAAAAGGTGTGGGAGAAGGTGCCGTAAATGCCATTGTGGAGGAGCGCGAGAAGAATGGATATTACGAGAACATCTTCGATTTGGTGAAGCGTGTCAATCTGAAAAGCGTGAACAAGAAGACGCTCGAAGGCCTTGCATTGGCGGGAGCTTTCGATAGTTTCCCGGATTATAATCGCAAGGAATATTTCCATTTCAATGAAAACGAAACCATGTCGGGCATTGAAAAGATCATCAAGTTCGGCAGCAGTTTTCAAGAAGGAAAGATATCGAATACCATGAGCCTATTTGGCGATGTGATAGATAACGGGCTGGAAGAACCCAAGCTGCCAAGGACTGAAAACTGGGGCAAATTGGAGATATTGAAATATGAAAAAGAAATCATCGGCATCTACATTTCAGGCCATCCATTGGATGAATACAGGCTCGAGATAGACACCTTCTGCAACATGACCATCGAGGAGCTGTCCGACCTGGAATCGAAGCGGGGCAAGGAGTTCAGCATTGCCGGAATCATTACCGACGCTCAACATAAAGTGACCAAGACCAACAGGCCTTTCGGTTCGTTCACCATCGAGGACTACACGCAATCCATCAACATTGCCATGTTTTCGGAGGACTATCTGAAGAACAAACACTTGCTGGTGAAGGACACTTTTCTTTATGTAAAAGGCAAGGTGCAGCAGCGTTTCGGCGACTCGAACCAACTGGAGGTAAAGGTAACCAGCATACAGTTGCTTCCCGAATTGAGGGAAAAGATGGTGAAGTCCTTCAGCTTTAAGATAGGCTTGGAGCAACTCAACAACGAGGTGGTGAAAAAACTCACGGCACTCACAAAAAAGTATCCCGGCAAAACCCAACTGAAAGTCCTCGTTACCGATCCTGCCGAGAAGATGTTCATCGAATTGCCGGCCATGAAGCTAAAGGTCAATCCGACCAATCTTTTCATCGACGAGCTGCTCGAAATAACCGAATCCGACTATAAGGTGAATTAAAATGATGATGGCCCTATGATGTCTCGCCAAACGCGAAGCAATTATAGGGCCATCAAGAATTATTATTAATGATTTCTACAATATCTCTGCGGTAAATTCTCCATCTACCAGCAAATCGGCATCATAGGCCACCAAGAAATGGTCGTTGGCCAAATCTGCCGACAAAGCGCTGGCATGAACGGTGCTGTTGCTATGGGCTGCAACGGTTACCGATACCAAACCTGGCATGTCATTCTTATGTAAAACCATTCCAAAAGTCAAGGCTACATCGCCATCATTTTCAAGCAGCCATTCGTCGGCAGGAACGCAGGTATGTTTGCAAACTCCATAAACTGTTCCCTTCTTCACGATGTGATGAAAGATCACTTGTCCGCCATCTCTCAAGGCTACCAGATCAAAATAATCACCTACATTTGATGGGTCATCCTGAAATTTCTGCATCAAGCCACCAAGGTCGCCATATTGCCCTACTGCCGATGCTTTTCTTGCTTTTTCTAATGTCGTACTCTTTGAATTGGTGGTAGAAATTCCAGCTTTTTGTGCGGCAAGGGCAGCCTTCAATAAATCGCGAAAGATGATCACTTCCGCTTTCAAGGCGGCAAGGTTTGGGTCGCTGCCGATGGCTATGATGAAGGCTTCTACAGTTGCAATTCGGTCTTCTTGAGAACCATTTTGATAACCCTTTTTCAAGTCAGGAAACAATTCCTTGAACCTTACCGTGCCCAAAGCATAAAATCCCTTCACTGTGGTCATCCATTTTTCGGCTTTGGTACTGCTCAGCAATCGTAATAATTGATTTAGGTTCAACGTCTGGCTTTCCTGCGTTCCACCTTGCGAAATCCAGGCATTGTAGGCAGCCACCAAGGCAACGTGCAATTCATGGTAGGCGTTATACATGGTCACAAAAAACGGATCCAATCCTACTGCAGCGGCTTGCAGGGCGGCATCATGTTTGCGAGAAATCCTTACCGCAAGGCGATAGCTGTTTTCGGTGCAAACCATAAAGGTGTTGATCAAATAAATCCAGGCTCTTTTCATAATTTTTTATATTTTATTGTTAATTAATGTATTTTATAAGTATTTCTAAAAATATCAGGGGCTGAAACAAGTGCAACGACGGTATTCCTTTTAAGGGATAAGGCCGTTGCACGTGCAATGACGGTATTCCTTTTCGGGGATAAGGCCGTTGCACGTGCAATGACGGTATTCCTTTTCAGGGATAAGGCCGTTGCACGTGCAATGACGGTATTCCTTTTCAGGGATAAGGCCGTTGCACGTGCAATGACGGTATTCCTTTTCAGGGATAAGACCGTTGCACGTGCAATGATGCTATTGAAGAAAGAAAAGGTGGGCGTTGCACTTTTTTCGATGTTATTCTCAATAAGGAAAACCGAAGAAGCTTCTGAAATGCTCAACTCATCAGAAATCTTAGCCGATAATTTATCAGCAGCATCATTAAGGACAAAAGAAAATTTGGGGAATTTTACGGCCATAACTCGGAGCTTATTTTGCTAGTCAAGGACTGGCGAAGGTCGTTAAGCTCCGTTAGAGATTGGTTCGTAAATTTTATGTCGTTTTGAGAGATCATCATTTCTTTTCTGGATGCAAAGGTATGGAATAATAATGCAATGCAAATAATTCTTTGTAATTTCGCCAATAAATTATCGTTATTGATGAAAAACATAAACTCAATGAAAAAATTTGTCTTTATCCTGATCGCATTCGCCTGCATAGGCTGGAGTGCCATGGCGCAAACCGCTTATATCACCAGTTTAAATCCTAGTGAATTGTTTGTGGTAAATGTACAAACCAATGCCGTCATCACAACTATCGGCGTTCTCAATTATCCTGATGCGGTGGCCACCAGCTTGGATGGAACAAGGGTGTATGTGGCCAACAGCCAAGGCAATGTGAATACCATTAACACGGCCACGAATGCCGTAATCGGCAGTTACGTATTAGTTGGCAATAATCCAGTAGCCCTTTGCGTGATTCCAGATGGCAGCAAGGTTTATGTGGTCAATGATTATGACAGTTCCGTCAGTGTAATCAATACCGCTTCCAACTCTGTTATCGCAACTGTCAGGGTTGGAAATCATCCTTGGGGAATTGCTGCAAGCCCTGATGGCAGTAAGGTTTATGTAACCAATTTATATGTGAATACGGTGAGTGTCATCAATACTGCCACGGATGCAGTTTCAACCACCATTCCTGTAGGCGGTTATCCTCAAGGTGTGGCCTTCAGCCCGAATGGAACCAAGGCTTATGTGACCAATGGAAATGACAATACCGTGAGTGTCATCAATGCAGCTACCAATGCTGTTTCTGCTATCATTACAGGCCTTAATTTCCCTATTGGCGTATGTGTGTCTCCGGACGGAAGCAAGGTGTATGTCGGCAATGAAGGAAATGGAACGGTAAGTGTAATTAATGCAGCTACCAATAGTGTGGTAACCTCCATAACAACCGGAGGAAGCCCTGATGGAATAGCTACAAGTCCTGATGGAACTAAAGTTTTTGTTGTCAATAATACATCCAATACGGTAAGCATCATCAATACTGCTACCAATTCAGTTTCTACCACTCTTACAGGGTTTCATAGCCCTAAGTCCTTTGGCAACTTTATTTCCACCGCCATTACAGGAATACCATCACTGAATTTCCAATCAGAAGGCATAGGCATTTATCCAAATCCAACAACCAATACCTTCACCATCCATCAAGACAAATATTCACCCAATCAGCAATTGGCTATCACTGATGTGTTGGGCAATAGGGTTTATTCTCAAGCATTAAACACTGCCACCGAAACGATAGATGTCTCGCACCTTAGCGGTGGCATTTATTTTTATGAGGTAAGTGGCAAGCGAGGAAAAATCATCAAGCAATAGCTTTTATCATACAATAATTATAGTACTTTTTCAGTCTATAATCATCGTATAAAAATCATTTATGGAAGAGTCAAAGAAATATTTGATAATCATAGCCGGCCCCACGGCCATCGGCAAAACCGATTTGGCAATAAAGGTGGCGAAGGAGTTCGAAACGGAAATCATTTCGGCAGACGCCAGGCAGCTTTATAAAGAGATGAACATAGGCACTGCCAAGCCGGATGCCCAACAACTGGCAGCAGTGAAACATCATTTCATCGACACTCTTTCCATAGTTGAAAATTATAATGCAGGCAAGTTTGAAACGGATGCATTAAAGGTTTTGGAGGAACTTTATAAAATGAAAGATGTAGTGGTAATGGCAGGTGGTTCGGGGCTTTACATCAATGCCGTCCGTTTTGGAATAGATGAAATGCCCGACATAGATACTGAAATCAGGAATGCCATCAAGGAGGATTTTGCCAAACATGGAATAGCTTTTTTACAAGAAGAATTGTTGCGGTCCGATCCCGAGTATCATGCCAAGGTGGATTTGGCCAACCCCAGCAGGCTGATGAGAGCCTTGGAAGTGTTTCGGGCAACAGGAATTCCTTATTCCAGCTTCCTGAACAAGGAAAAGAAACCACGACCTTTCGATGAGATTTATATTGGCCTCAATACCGACAGGAAACAACTTTACAAAAGAATCAATCAACGGGTAGATACCATGATACAGGATGGTTTGGAGGAAGAGGTAAGGTCTTTGATGAGTCATGAAGGCACCAATGCCATGCAGACGGTGGGCTACCGCGAATGGTTCGAATATATTGATGGTAATGGTACGAAAGAGGCCGTGATAGAGGCCATCAAGCAACATACCCGCAACTATGCCAAGCGCCAACTGACTTGGTTTAATAGGGATGAAAAGATTAAATGGTTTTTCCCTTTCGAGAAGGATGCAATCTTGGATTATATCAGCGAAAGAAGGAACGGATAGGTAGCCGAACTAGATTTTAACCACGATAAAATCTTCATTCAAGCCATCAAGGAGGTTCATGTCTTCTTGGCTTATTTCAAAATCATATACATCGATGTTTTCCTTTATCCTTTCCAATCTGGCGGACTTGGGAATAACGATGTTGCCATGCTGCAAGCCCCATCGGATAAGGATTTGAGCATTGGACTTCCCGTATTTACCTGCAATGTTGGTTATCCGTTCGTCATTCAGTTTCCTTCCTCGAACCAAAGGGCAATAATCGGTCACAGCTATGTTGTTGGCATGACAATATTCCATTAATTCCTTGCGATACCAAAAAGGATGAAACTCAATCTGATTCACCATGGGTTGCATGTTTGCATATTCCTTCATTTCCTCCAGGTGTTCCCTGGTATAATTGCATACGCCTATAGCCTTTGCTCTGCCTGAAGCATATATCGTTTCGAGTGCTTTCCAAGTTTCCTTGCGAAGATTGATGTCATAAACCTTATTGGCACCCCATCCATTGAACGGCCAGTGAATCAGATAGAGGTCCACATAATCCATATTCAAAAGCTGAAGGGAAACATCAAAAGCCTTTAATGCTGATTGATAACCCTGTGCATCATTCCAAACTTTTGTAGTGATAAATAAGTCATCACGGGATATGTTTGATGTTCTTATTGCGGCTCCAACCTCTCGTTCGTTTCCATAAATGCTGGCCGTATCTATATGGCGATAACCTGCATCAATAGCCCAAAGTACAGCTTGTTCAGTCATTTCTCCTTTGCCCATTTCCCATACTCCCAAGCCGATTGTTGGCATGTTCGTCCCGTTGCTTAGAGTTAGTGTTTTATTTACGATTTTATTCATGATTTATATATTGATGTTGAGATTGGATGTTTGATTTGTAACCATGCAAATATAAGTTATCATTTCAAAATGGCAAGTTGTTTAATCAATAATTCCTTATTTTTGCCCGATATTAATCACAAAGAAATGAATAAATTAAAAAACTATGTCCAAGGAAATTGGATAGAAGGCCAAGGAACCGGCACAGATTTGATAAACGCCATAACAGGTGAAAAGATTGGTGAAGCCACATCGAAAGGATTGGATTTTAAAGGCATGCTGACTTATGCCCGCAGTGTTGGTGGCCCTGCATTAAGAAAGATGACCTTCCATGAAAGAGCTTTGATGCTGAAGTCATTGGCTTTATTCTTAACGGAGAAGAAAGCCATGTTTTATGCATTGTCTGCTGCTACTGGGGCAACAAAGGCTGACTCATGGATAGACATCGATGGAGGGATTGGAAACCTTTTTGTTTACGCAAGCAAAGGAAGGCGCGAACTGCCAAATGAAACTTTCTATGTCGATGGAAAGGCAGAAAAGATATCCAAGAACGGCACCTTTATCGGTCATCATATATGTGTTCCCATGGAAGGTGTTGCCATACATATCAATGCTTTCAACTTTCCTGTTTGGGGAATGCTCGAAAAGGTGGCGGTAAACTTCCTTGCAGGGGTTCCAGCCATTGTAAAGCCTGCCACTGTGACAAGTTATCTTACCGAATTGGTGGTTCAGGAAATCATTAATTCTAATATCCTTCCTCCCGGAAGTTTGCAGCTTATCTGCGGCAGTGCAGGAGATTTGCTAGACCATGTAACAGAACAAGATATCGTAACTTTTACTGGCAGTGCAGAGACAGGAAAGAAGTTAAAGACAGGCAAGGCCATCATTGAGAATTCAGTTCGTTTCAACATGGAAGCAGACTCTTTGAACTGTTCCATACTTGGACCGGATTGTACCCCTGATACGGAAGAATTCAAGCTCTTTATAAAGGAAGTAACGAGGGAAATGACCGTTAAGGCCGGACAGAAATGCACTGCCATCAGAAGAATTATAGTACCAGAAAACTTAACCCAGGATGTCATCAAGTCATTAAGCGACAGATTGAAGACCACAGTGCTAGGAAACCCTGCTGTAGAAGGAGTTCGGATGGGACCACTGGCAAGTTATGACCAGGTGAATGATGTCCGGGCAAAGGTTCTTGAACTGAGAAAATCTTGTGAGATAGTCTATGGAAACTACGACAGTTTTGAGGTGATGGGAGCTGACAGAAACAAGGGCGCATTCCTGCCATCCTTGCTTCTGTATTGCAAAGATCCAATCAACAATAAGGAACCTCATCAGGTGGAAGCATTCGGACCAGTATCTACTGTGATGTCATACAAGAATACTGATGAGGCCATTGTTCTTGCCAAGATGGGCAGAGGAAGTCTCGTTGGTTCGGTGTTTACTGCCGATGATGATTTCGCCAAGGACATTATCCTCGGTTCGGCATGCATGCATGGCCGAATGATGGTGGTCAATGCTTCTTGTGCTGCCGAATCTACCGGTCATGGTTCTCCTATGCCGCACCTGGTTCATGGTGGACCGGGTAGGGCAGGAGGTGGAGAAGAAATGGGCGGTATCCGTGGCATCTTTCATTACATGCAACGCACCGCCATTCAAGGCCATCCGACTACCATCACCAAGATTACCAATGTATATCAACAAGGGGCAGCGCAGAAGGAAGACCTCATCCATCCGTTCAGGAAATATTTCGATGAGTTGGAGATAGGCGAAACGCTGGTTACTCATAAGCGAACGGTGACTGAAACAGATATCGTAAACTTCGCCAACATCAGCGGAGACAACTTCTATGCACACATGGATGTCACCTCTTTGGAGGGCTCCATATTTACCTCCAGGGTAGCACATGGATACTTCATCCTTTCGGCTGCTGCAGGGCTGTTTGTAGATCCCAAGAAAGGGCCGGTGTTGGCCAACTATGGTTTGGATGAATGTAGGTTCCTCAAGCCAGTATATGTGGGGGCTACCATCGGTGTAAGATTGACCTGCAAGGAGAAGATGGCCAAGGAAAAGCGGGAAGGCGAACAGTTGCAGGGGGTGGTGAAATGGCAGGTGGATGTATATGACGAAACCGGCGAAACCGTAGCATTGGCAACCATTCTCACCTTAGTTGCAAGGAAGGAAGTATAATCAAGATAAGAATATGTTTTATATGAATACACCCTTATCCAGGGATGTAATTATAGAATATATGTTCAAGATATTTCTGTAAATTTACTTCTGCTGATGAACCCCTTATTATCTTTATACAAGCAAGCCTTTTCGAACCTGCAAAGAAACGCATGGATACTCTCCATAGCCATGTTCATCAACAGAAGCGGGTCGATGGTGCTGCTGTTTACATCCTTATATCTCACCAAAGAACTGCATTATGGGATATATGAGGCAGGCATCATCATGAGTTTTTATGGCATGGGAAGCATTGTGGGAAGCTACACTGGAGGATGGCTTACCGACAGAAGAAATTACTACGATATCCTGATTTTTTCCTTGCTGGCATGTGGTGTCATCCTACTCCTGATATTGTTCACAACAAACAAATATCTCATCGCCGCCATATTGTTCTTCTATGCCCTATCTGCCGATATGTTCAGGCCAGCACATTCTACGGCAATAGCCAACTACAGCACTCCCGAGAACAGGTCGAGATCCATATCATTGGCGAGGTTAGCAATCAACCTTGGGTTTTCTGTAGGGCCTGCCATCGGAGGTTTCGTGGCCTTATATCTTGGTTACAAATGGCTCTTCGTAATAGATGCATTCACGAGTTTTGGTGCCGCCATCCTGCTGTTCATCTATTTGCCGAGACATCATAGCGACAAAAACCGAAAGCATGGAGAGGTATTGAACACCACAGCCACATCCGCCTATCGTGATATAACCTATTTGTTCTTTTGCGCCATGGTAGCGCTATATGGGCTCTGTTTCTTCCAGTTGTTTGCCAGCATTCCGCAATATTTCGACAGGATATGCAAGTACAGCGAAGACACCATCGGTTTGCTCATGGCCTTGAACGGAGCCATTGTAGTGCTCATCGAAATGCCGCTTGTAGCAAGCCTCGAAAAGGGCAAGAAAATCTTTCCCCACATCATCACCGGAACGCTCTGCATACCCATAGCCTTCGGGCTGTTGATGTTTGGCAAAGGGCTGCTCCTCATCTCCATCATCTATACTTTGATCATCACCTTTTCAGAGATATTCGCCATGCCTTTCATGATGAATTTCGCTTTGTCGAGAGCCCCAAAAGAAAGACAAGGACAATATTCCGCCCTCTACTCCATGTCTTACGGAATCGCGAACATCTTTGCGCCCTCCCTGGCTTTGGGCATTGCTGCCGCCTATGGTTTCGATGCCATGTTTGTGGTATTCATTGCCTTGAGCGTGATGGTGGCGGGAGGTTTCTACTTCGTCAATAGAAATTTGAAGAATAAATACAAAACCTTATAGCATTCATGGAATGAAAAGTCCTCCGATATGATTAAAGTCGTTTAAATTTTCTTTCAATCAAGGATTAATCTACAGGAACGATTTCCGATGTGGACCAAAGACTTTCGCCATTGGTTCCTTTCGCCCTTAACTGAAATCCACATCGGAATTATGCCCATGTCCGGCAATAATACTTGCTGTTTTGACTTGTTTCATTGCAACGTTCGCGAATTCATTCTATCGTTTGCACAAGACATAAGTTTCCTTGCGTTAGAACATATCCTGATACCTCTCGCCATTCGGAAATGTTTTCTGCCTCATAATGAAACATATTTAGTAAATTATGCCTTTTCAGAGCTAAATCCACTTTTTACTCACGTATTTCTCCTATTTGCAAAGGTAAGCAGGTTAAATACGTGAGTAAGAAGCATAGTTACCTTAGTAAGCAGGGTTGTTTACTAAGGTAAGCAGGGGTACTTACCTTAGTAAGCACCTTAGTTACTAAGGTAATCATCCTAGTTACTAAGGGTAAAAGGATAGTTACTAAGGTAAAAAGGAGATTAGCGTCTGTATTCATGCTTTTATCGTTAAAACTAAGATTGGCAAAAGTGTGGAGCTATTTTAGATAGAAAGGATTGAGGCAATGGAAGGGAAAATGGAACGAAGTAAGAGAAACTTTTTGATGAGAATCCATACCTATAATATAGGAGTCATTTTCTAGAATCTTAGGCCTTTTGTTTCTTAATACAAATTTTAGTAGTTTTGCCGGAATTAATTTTAGTAATAATAATATAATGAAAATACGGATACTTTTGATGATTGTTATGCTTTGTTTGATTGGGTTGATTGGGATGGGACAAATTATTACTACCATAGCTGGTACTGGCATTGCTGGTTATAATGGCGATAATATCCTGGCAACAACCGCAAAGTTAAACGGACCTGGTGGGATTGCTATTGACAAGTTTGGAAATATTTTTATACCTGATGGATTAAATAATCGAATTCGTAAAATAGATCATACAACAGGATTTATTAGTACAGTTGCTGGTATTGGAACTGCAGGTTATTCTGGAGATTCAGGATTGGCTACACTTGCTGAATTACACGATCCAACAGGTGTGGCAGTAGATGATTCTGGAAATATTTTTATTGCAGATGAAAATAACAATGTAATCCGAAAAGTTTTTGCCTCAACAGGAAAAATATTTACTTATGCAGGAACCGGTAATGGTACGTTTGGTGGTGAAAATGTACCTGCAATTTCTGCCGATTTATCCGTTCCAAGCAATGTTTGCCTAGATAAATTGGGAAATCTATTTATTTGTGATTTTGGTAATTTTCGAATAAGAAAGGTTGATAAAACTACAGGAATTATTAACACTGTAGCCGGAAATGGCACATGCAACTTTAATGGGGATGGAATTTTAGCAACTAATGCAGAATTGAATTTTCCTTACGGAGTTTCTGTTGATACATTAGGAAATATCTTTATTGCCGATAATAATAATTATCGAGTTCGAAAAGTAGATGTTACTACTGGTTTGATAGGTACAGTAGCTGGTAATGGTATGGCTGGTTTTTTTGGAGATAATGGACTGGCAACATCTGCAAAGTTAACGGAACCGATTGGAATTTGCTTGGACATATATCGTAATATTTTCATTGCAGATTATGATAATTGTCGAATAAGAAAAGTTGATTTTTCTACAGGAATAATTAATACAATTGCAGGTAATGGGACATGTAGTTTTTTTGGTGATTTAGGCCTTGCCACTGCTGCGGAAATAAATAAACCAATTAGTATTGCAGTAGATTCAACAGGGGATATTTTTATTTCAGATCTAGCAAATAATCGTATTCGTGAAATTGTTCATTCCACAGATATTCCAAACATTGATCGTAATTATAATGGCATTTCCATTTACCCCAACCCTACCACTACCATACTAAACATTCACCACAGCACCTGCACCACCCAAGAAACTTTGCTTATCACCGACCTTATGGGCAATGTAGTTTATAAAGCAGAGCTTTACGGCATTGATAATAGCATCTCTATTTCCACCTGGAGTGCAGGCATTTATTTCTATGAAGTAAGAAGCGAGAAAGGAAGCGCAAGAGGGAAGTTCGTGAAGGAATAATTTATGTTTTAAATTGCAGCCCAATGATAATTTTTAAGAAAATACAGAATGATTGCAGTTCGCGGCCCATTATCTGAAATAAAAATCATTTTAAGTAAAAGTTCTTGATAATTGTATTATTTCTCGAAATTTATATATATTTGCAAACCCACTAAATTTATAATATCATGTATGATACTTTAAAAAGGTTTGAAAAGAAATACGCACATCTTAAAAAGATTGGCCTTCGCATCACCGGTCTTGGCTTTGCCGACGAGCGCAAGAAGGTGCATGTCATCGAAGTAACACGACCATTTTTGTTCGACAGCCGTCTTATCCCAAGACGATTTGAAGGTATGGATGTTCGCAGCAAGATTCTTGGCGACCTGCCACAGGAATTCATGATAAACCGTGAACGTGAAGACTGGCAGAAGTTTGATTTCGTATGGGCTCCAGAGCGTTTCGAGCAGTTTGTGGATAGATGTCCGCAAGTTATCAAGGATACCTTGAAGAATCCTGACATGACTCGCGAAGATATGTTGTCTGCCTTGTGTTTCGGCAACTTCGAACAGCATAAACTGAAGATAGACAAACTCATTCAGGAAGGAAAGATTCCTGCCTATTCTCAATCTTAACAATAATCATAATCAAACGCAGATGATATCCATCATCAGGATTGAAAAACCACTTTTTAATCCTCGAAGATTTGTATTATCTGCGTTCATATTTTAATCATGAACGATAACGGAAGAGTAACCACCACGATAGATAATGGCATCGGTGTCATTACCTTTTTCCATCCTCAAAGCAATTCTTTGCCAGGGATGATTTTAAATGATTTGGCCACACAAATAACCTTGGCTGGCAACAATCCTGATGTAAAGGTCATCATCCTTAAAAGCGAAGGAGAAAAAGCCTTTTGTGCTGGCGCTTCTTTCGATGAATTGATAGCAATAGACACCATAGAAGTCGGGAAGGAATTCTTCTCTGGCTTTGCCAATGTCATCAATGCTATTAGATTGGCACCAAAGTTCGTCATTGCCCGTGTACAGGGCAAAGCGGTAGGTGGTGGAGTGGGACTAGCATGTGCTGCCGACTATACTTTGGCTGTCAATAATGCATCTGTCAAGCTTAGTGAACTTGCAGTGGGCATAGGGCCTTTTGTTGTAGGTCCTGCCGTGGAAAGAAAGATAGGAACCGCTGCCTTCACTGCACTTTCCATCAATGCTACCGAATGGCAAACCGCTGATTGGGCATTGGAAAAGGGAATGTATGCAGGAATTTATGATTCCATCAATGCTTTGAATGAAGCTATCAATGCACTTGCCGCCAAACTTGCTGCCAGTAATCCCGAAGCCATGCAGATGATGAAGAAAGCATTTTGGAAGGGCACCGAACATTGGGATACTTTATTGATGGAAAGAGCTGAAATGAGCGGAAAGCTGGTACTTTCAGACTTTACCAGGCATGCCATCAATAAATTCAAAGGAAAATAATACCAACCTCTTCTTTTTATTCAAAATACCCTTGGATAAACATCCTTTGAGGAGATGAATGGCTGACAAGTCTGTCTGATTTTGTACTTTTGCGATGCAAAAAATAGATGAAATGACTGTAAAAGAAGTAAAACAACGTTTCGGAATCATTGGCCAAAGCCCTTTGTTGGAATTGGCGATACATACCGCGATGCAAGTGGCCCCAACGGACATAACCGTATTGATAACAGGTGAAAGTGGTGTTGGCAAGGAGGTTTTTCCACAGATAATTCATCAATTGAGTGCCCGCAAACATGGAACTTACATTGCAGTTAACTGCGGAGCAATACCGGAAGGAACTATTGACTCTGAATTGTTCGGCCATGAGAAGGGTTCCTTTACCGGAGCACACGAAGCCAGGAAAGGTTACTTCGAAGTGGCGAATGGGGGCACCATATTTTTGGATGAAGTGGCCGATTTGCCCTTATCTACACAGGTAAGATTGCTTAGGGTGTTGGAATCGGGAGAGTTTTTCAAGGTGGGTTCATCCAAGGTGTTGAAGACGGACGTAAGAGTGGTGGCTGCCACGAACTTGAACATCATGGAGTCCATCCAGAATGGCAAATTCCGCGAAGATCTATACTATCGCTTGAGCACGGTGCCCATCATTGTACCTCCGCTAAGGAACCGCAAGGAAGATATCTTCCTATTGTTTCGAAAGTTTGCCTCCGATTTCGCCGATCGATATCATATGCCGCCCATTGAGTTGGATAAGGAGGCCCAAAACCTTTTGTCGAACTTCAATTGGCCTGGAAACATTCGCCAGCTGAAGAACGTAACCGAGCAGCTGTCCATTTTGGAGAAGAACAGGATGATAAATGCCGACAAGCTGGCCAACTATCTGCCGCAAGACAATGTAAGTCAGTTGCCTGTGCTGTTCAAGTCGGGTGGACCGGTGGGTGGAGAGCTTTCGGAGCGTGATTTGCTGTACAAGGTGCTCTTCGACATGAGAAAGGACATGACCGAACTGAAAAAGATAGTCTTGGAATTGATGCAGAACAGAGAAGACGGCAACTTCGACAACAGCCAACTGATGGAACGGTTGTACTCCGACGTCAATACGGCAATACCGGCCACCAAGTCGATTCCCATTCAGGGAAAGCCATTGATAAATCCTATCATTTCAATAGAAAACAAGGCCGAAAAAGCCCAAGAACCGATGGAAGAGAAGGTGATGACGATGGAAGCCATGAATGCCGAATACATCCGCAAGCTCCTGATAAAGAACAAGGGCGAAAAGCGCAAGACTGCCAAGGAGTTGGGCATTTCGGAGAGGACCTTATACCGATATATCAATGATTACGGCATGGAAGAACTCGTGGAGAAGAGCAAACAATAGGCAAACCGGAAGATGATGACGATAAAAACCAAATCGCTGATGGTATTGCTGATTGTGGCGATGATTTTCCTGAACAATTCGGCCTGCAAGGTAGGGTATTCATTCACTGGGGCGTCGATTCCGCCTAACGTCAAGACGGTTTCAGTGATGTATTTCCCGAACTACGCCCCGCTGGTGAACGCTACATTGAGCCAGGTGTTTACGCAGAAGCTCAAGGACAAATTTACCTCTCAAACCCACCTTTCGGTGATAGAAAGGAACGGCGATCTGCAGTTTGAGGGGCAGATAACGGACTATACCAACCAGCCGACGGCCATACAACAGAACCAAACGGCTGCTCAAAACCGATTGACCATCACCGTGAAGGTGAAGTACACCAACACGGTGGATGAGAAGATGAGTTTCGAGAGCACGTTCACCAAATATGCCGACTATCCCAGCTCGCAGGCCTTTGGGGCGGTGGAAGGGGAGCTGATAAAGACCATTTCGGACCAGATAGTGCAGGATATCTTCAACAAGGCGGTGGTGAACTGGTAGTTTCAGGATGATATCATTATGATGGCACGCAGAAAGGCGATGCTATTATAGAAATATCATCAATTGAGGATGCAGAACATCCATTTTCAAGATAGGCATTGATGATGTACAAGTACATTTTTGTTTGAGTTTCACGTGAATTGGGACATTCTGTAGGGACAAATGCAGATTCTGTACGGACAACGACAGATTCCGTAGGTACGCTGGAATTTTCGGTAGGAAATGTATCAGTTGCAATACTGCTCGAGCCACGGACCGTACAACTCGCGCCAGGGACCGTACAACTCGCGCCACGGACCGTACAACTCGCGCCACGGACCGTACAACTCGCGCCACGGACCGTACAACTCGCGCCACGGACCGTACAACTCGAGCCACGGACCGTACAACTCGAGCCACGGACCGTACAACTCGAGCCACGGACCGTACAACTCGAGCCACGGACCGTACAACTCGCGCCACGGAACATACAACTCGTGCCACGGAACATACAACTCGCGCCACGGAACAGTACAACTCGCGTCAGGGACAATACAACTCGCGCCAGGGACAGTACAACTCGTGCCACGGACAATACAACTCGCGCCAGGGACAATACAACTCGCGCCAGGGAC
Source organism: uncultured Bacteroidota bacterium (assembly GCA_903911135.1). GTDB lineage: Bacteria > Bacteroidota > Bacteroidia > AKYH767-A > JABDAW01 > JABDAW01. Next base: position 6,563 of record CAIWCG010000244.1, on the reverse strand, counting down.
AATACAACTCGCGCCACGGACAGTACAACTCGAGCCAGGGACAGTACAACTCGAGCCAGGTGCAGTATTGCATGTGCCGTCTGCAGTATTGCATGTGCCGTCTGCAGTATTGCATGTGCCGCCTGCAGTATTGCATGTGCCGTCTGCAGTATTGCATGTACCGTCTGCAGTATTGCATATGCCGTCTGCAGTATTGCATGTGCCGCCTGCAGTATTGCATGTGCCGTCTGCAGTATGTAATTATTGAAATGCAGTATGTTTTGGTGTGGGTGATGGGGTAAAGGGTGGTGTTTATGGTTGGCAATGGGGATGAAAGCCATGACGGGGCAGAAAACGTGGGTCATAGCCCTGACATGCCCAAGGTTATCCTCTTGTGCGAAGGCATTCTTGTGCGTTTGGCAGAGATAACTGATGGCTGGCAGGTAGCACCATGATACGAGAAGAACCCATAGGCTCCTTATAGAAATTATAAATGATGAATTATAAATTATGAATTATCGATTATAAATTGGAAGAAGCGATGGAAGCAAGCTATTTGTTCGACTGAATGATTTCCACCGCCTTCTTTAGCGTTTTGTCGGCTTGATGAATGACGGGGAAATAGCCCTCGTTCTTCCAGACTTGGCGGGCTATGAGGGCTTTCAATTCGATTTTCAGGTAAACAGCGCCCGATTTTATGCCTGCATCGTCCTTGGCAGCCCCTCCTTTGAGGCAATAGGCGACAAATTGCTGGTAGGTTTCGTCATCGATTTGGAATTTCCTGTTGAATTCGTCGAAAGACTTGTAGGCCGTGATGGATTCCCTATGGTGGTCGAGGTATTTGAAAGAAAATTCGGAGGCGAAACCCTTGGTGAGGACATCATTGAGGAAGGCGGAGTTGTCGCTGGTATCGGCCGGAACAAAGACATCAGGCATTATGCCTCCGCCACCATAAACGGTTTTGCCACCGGGGGTTTTGAACTTCAAGGAATCAGGCAGATGGATGCTGTCTAGACTTTCCAACTCGCCATTGGTGGCCCTGTCGCGCACATTGTCGTAATAACTTTCGGTGCCATGGTCGTAAGGCCGCTGAATGCAACGGCCAGTGGGGGTATAATACCTTGCCACTGTCAGTCTCATGGCCGAACCATCAGGAAAATCGGTCTGTTCCTGAACCAAGCCCTTGCCAAAGGAGCGCCTGCCAACTATGGTGGCCCTGTCCCAATCTTGCAAGGCCCCAGACACTATTTCACTTGCAGAAGCCGAGCCTTCGTCGATAAGAACCAACAATTTGCCATGCAGAAAGGCACCATTCGAAGAAGCACGGTATTCGGTTTTCTTACGAGCCTGCCCTTGGGTGTACACAATCATTTTGTTGCCGTCCAAAAACTCGTCGGTTATCTTGGTAGCGGCAGAAAGATACCCGCCAGGATTTCCTTTCAGGTCGAGGATGAGGCTTTTCATGCCCGCTTTCAACAAGGCATCGAGCTTCTCCATAAATTCTTCGTAGGTGTTGTTGGCAAATCGGCTTATCTTGATGTATCCTATGGTCGGATTGATCATATATCCCACATCAACGCTATAAATTGGAATCTTTCCTCGGCTGATTTTATAGTCCTTTATTCCTGCGGTGCCAAGTCTTAAAATACCCACGGTAACCTTGGAACCGGTTTCGCCACGAAGCAGTTTCACCACGTCCTTGTTCGTGATTTTTGTACCCGCAATATTCTTTCCATTGACGGAAACAAGCCGGTCTCCCGAATGAATGCCGACAGATTCTGATGGTCCGCCAGCAATGGCAGAGATAACCATGACGGTATCGTCCTGAATATGAAATTCGATGCCTACCCCTTCAAAATTTCCTTCCAAAGGTTCATTGACATCCTTAAAATCTTCGGCAGGAATATATATGGAATGAGGATCAAGGTCGTGCAACAAACCGGTGATGGCACCTTCCACAATTTTTGTTTCATTGATGGTATCCACATAATCATCATGGATGTAATTCACCACCTCATTCAGCTTGTTTACCTGCTGGTTTCGAAGCGAAGTAAAAGGATTTTTGAATGTTCCGTTATGCGGCAACAACTCGCCAATGAATATGCCGATGATTATGGCGATGGCAAAGAAAAGTGGCAAGAAAACTTTGGACTTCATCTAATTATTTAGCTGCGCAATGGGATATCAAGAAAACTATTTGTCCTCTGTTCTAACATATCGCTGAACTTCTATGCCGAACTTAACCAGAAAATCAACGCCTTCATCACTCGGAATTTTCTTGTACTCGGCGTACGAATTCATGTAAATCACTTTCTTGATACCGGTGGCATAAATCATTCGGGCACATGCCAAACATGGCGAAAGCGTGACATATAACGTTGCGTTTTCGAGGGTCACACGGTTCTTGGCAGCATAAAGTATGGCGTTGCATTCGGCATGGATGGCCAAGGAGCAACCACCCTTCGAATCTCTTGGGCAGCCGGTTTCTATCCACTCTTCATCGCAATTGTGAGTGCCTGCAGGGGGGCCATTGTAGCCTAAAGAAACGATTCTTGTATCCTTCGTGAGCACGGCACCTACTTTCAACTTTACGCAATGCGACTTCATCGAGAGGTTTTCGGCAAGCTCCATGTATATATCATCAAAACTTGGTTTTTCTGGCAAATGATTCATCTTAATTATTTATCGCGGCAAAGATAATAAATGGTGGATAGGTTTACCAGGTGGTTTTGATGCCTTGTTTGAGCCACATTGAAAAGAGGAATTGGGAGAAACAACAATTGTTTTGGTTACCCCCACATTGGATCAGTATTGTTTCTACAAAAAAGATAATGGATGTGAGATTTTGTCATTTGGAATTAGTAATTTTGACGGCATGGAAAACATAGAAATCAAGGAACGCAGAATTATTGATATCCTGCTGAAGCATCTTATGAATCAGAGGAATGAAATTGCATATCTCAAAAATAAGGCTGCATTGAATACCCCAAAAAGTGGCGTCTCGGAATTAAGGGATGGGGCAAAAGGTGCCAATCATGACAATAAGGATTTATCAGATGGTGCAAAAGGTGCCGTTTATAGCGATAAATTAATATCAGATGGTGCAAAAGGTGCCATTCATAGCAATAATGATTTATCTAATGGTGCAAAAGGCGCCAATCATAGCAATAATGATTTATCTAATGGTGCAAAAGGTGCCAATCATAGCGATAATGATTTATCTAATGGTGCAAAAGGTGCCATTCATAGCAATCAGGATTTATCAGATGGTGCAAAAGGTACCGTTCATAGCGATAAGGATTTATCTAATGGTGCAAAAGGTGCCATTTATAGTAATAATGATTTATCAGATGGCGCAAAAGGTGCTTTGGATGCCCTGTCGGTTTTAACCATCAATGAAAATGGAGGTAATTTACTCTACTCGGTTTTCGAGCAGGAACTGCTGATTGCTTTGGAAGATTACATCAAAAATGGCGATGGACAAACCACTCTTTATGAATTCTATGAAGATTTTTTGGCTGCTATAGAAGCCAAGAATTTGGCCGCCGCCAAAACAAAAGCTGCCGCCATCAACACCCTATTGGAGGATACGCATTCGCTCCCAGCACAAATAACCACTGCCGGCACTTCATTTTCAACCCTTAAATTTGCATTGCAAGGGCATTATCCCCAAGCATTCAATACGGATATGTATCACACCCTTGCCCATGAATTATTGCTATTGCATAATGCAGGCAAGGCTACGAGTGCAGAACTGCGCGGTTTTGGCGGACTGTCGCCAGCCGGATTCAGGAAGCATTTGACCAAAATAGTGAGCCTGAATTTGATAAAACGACAAGCCCCCTCGCATTATGTCCTCACCTCCCATTCCCATCATATTTTGCTCGAACTGTTCGGCATAGAAAATGGGAAATAGAGAAGCGAAATGGGTACTTTTTCAGGCAAGAAAGGCGAAGCTGGCTTATTCCAAAAGAAAAAATTATACAGGATACTTGGGGTGTATGGAGGATTGTTTAGTTTTGCGCCCATAAAATATATAAATTTAATACTATGAAAATCTACCTTCCCTTTCTAATTTCAATTTTTATTTTCTCAAGTTGTGGACAAATGTCTAAAAAAATAGCTAAAGATAGTCTCAAAGGAAAATATAAAGGAGAAGCAACTTATATTTATAAATACTCAACGCTAAACTTGGGTATTCAGGACAAAAAAAAATCAGAACAATGTTATGCAATGGTTTTCGTAGAAGGGAAATCTCCATCATTAGTGGTAACTTCATTACCTGATTTGGTTGCTATAAATATTGATATAAGTGGCTTTAAACTTTTAACAAATGGTGCATCCTTTAATATTTTTGAACAAGTGATTAAAGATAAACAAACTCCGATTAATATTCAGGGCAATCCCATAATAGAGGATACTGATGGGAATAAAAATGATGGTTTTATTGATGATAAAGAAAATTTGACTTTTTCTTATAATGGAATTCTTTCCTTAAATGAAAACGGAATTAATTATAATCTTCCTTTTGAGGCTTTTTATAGTTTAAAGAAAATTTCAGGTGAGTTAAAATAGAATCCTGTCTTCAGTATTTACAAGCCAGTCCATTAATTTTCCAATTTCTTTCATCGTTGTGTGATAGCAGCCTTTTTCTGGCTGCTGCAACACGACGATGATGAAGATTATCAAGCATGAAAGAATTCGTATCTTTGCAGCATGGAAAGAATATATCTTGATACGTCTGTCTTTGGTGGTTACTTTGAGCCTGAATTTGAGTTGTGGACTAAGATTCTTTTTGATAAGATTATCAAAGGAGAGATTAAAATGTTTTATTCGCAAATGACGGAAATTGAATTGGATGGCGCACCGAAACGGGTGAAGGATTTGGTGAAGACTATCCCTGATAGTTGTATTGAATTCTTAGCAATAACTGCTGATGCAACTGAACTTGCAGCGTATTATATTCGGGAGAATGTGGTCGGGAAAACAAGCCTGTCTGATTGTATTCATATTGCGATTGCTACGCTTAATAATGCTGATATTTTGGCGAGTTGGAATTTTAAACACATTGTGAACGTAAGTCGTATCAGAGGATATAATAGTGTGAATTATAAACATGGGCACAAATTATTAGAAATAAGAACGCCAAGAGAAATTATTGAGATATGAAAAAAGAAAAAATAAAGGAAGGAAAGTCTGAAATCGAACAGTTGCGTGAAATACGCGATAAGATTAGTTTGGAGATTCAGGATATGTCTTTTGAAGAATTGCAAAAGTATATCAAGGATAAATTGACTTTGCATCCTAAAAGTAGCTGGGGAAAGACGGAATGATTTTTCTTTAATCGTTGTGTGATAGCAGCTTTTTCTGGCTGCTGCAACACGACGACGATAATGATTATCAAGCATGAAAGAATTCGTATCTTTGCATCCAATAATAAATAGAATTGATATGACCAAAGAAGCATTAATAAAAGTAGTGAATGAGTTGCCAAACGATTTTGATTTGGAGGAGTTTTTAGATAAATTAATCTTTATGGCAAAGGTCGAAAAGGGCATTGAACAAATTAAAGATGGGAAGGTAACATCGTTTGAAGAAGTCAAAAGGATTAGTAAGACATGGTCGAAATAACGTTTTCAGACATCGCTCTTGAAAACGTTCGCGACATTTATGATTTTATTGCAAAAGACTCCGCCAGGTTTGCAGAAAAAGAACTTCAAAAGATTTATGACAGGATTGAAGTCTTGCAAAGTTTTCCTCTATCAGGGAAGATTGTCAGGGAATATGATATGATAGAAAGAAGAGAATTGATTGAGGGAAATTATCGAATCGTTTATCAGATTTTGTCTGAGGATTCGATAAGCATTGTCACTATTCATCATCATTCCAGGCTGTTAAAGTAAGGAATATTTATCTTTCATCGTTGTGTGATAGCAGCCTTTTTCTGGCTGCTGCAACACGACGATGAACCCAATTAGGAATTAAAAATTAGGAATTAGGAAAGCAGTACATATCCTAATTCCTAATTTTTAATTCCTAATTGATTAAAGCGGGATATTCCCGTGCTTCTTGCGGGGGAGTTTGGCGACTTTATTCTTGAGCATGGCGAAGGCTTTGATGAGTTTGATGCGGGTGTCTTCGGGCTTGATGACTTCATCTATGTAGCCGCGTTCGGCAGCACGGTAGGGATTGGCGAAGTGGTTGATGTATTCTTCTTCTTTTTCCTTGAGTTTGGCTGCGGCGTCTTGGGCTTCGGAGATCTCTTTCTTGAAGATGATTTCGGCGGCTCCTTTGGCTCCCATGACGGCGATTTCGGCAGAGGGCCAGGCATAATTCATGTCGGCACCGATGTGTTTTGAATTCATTACGTCGTAGGCTCCACCGTAGGCTTTGCGGGTGATGACGGTGATGCGCGGCACGGTGGCTTCACAGAATGCATAGAGCAATTTGGCACCGTTAGTGATTATGCCATTCCACTCCTGGTCTGTGCCGGGGAGGAAGCCGGGGACGTCTTCGAAGACCAGCAAAGGGATGTTGAAGGAGTCGCAGAACCGTACGAAACGGGCGGCTTTGGTGGAGGATTT